>CAXBPL010000018.1:0-48045 GCA_963977615.1 uncultured Polaribacter sp.
AACCACAAACCACAAACCACAAACCACAAACCACAAACCACAAACCACAAACCACAAAATGCACATAGATTTACCTGAAAAACGATATTACAAAATCGGTGAAGTTGCAAAAGCTTTCAGCGTAAATACTTCATTAATTCGTTTTTGGGAGAAAGAGTTTGTGATTATCAAACCAAAAAAGAACGCTAAAGGAAACCGACTTTTTACTCAAGAAGATATTGTCAACTTCAAAATAATCTTCAATTTAGTAAAAGAAAGAGGATTTACATTAGAAGGAGCTAAGCAAAAACTAAAGAAAAATCCTGAAAACATCTTTAATAATCACGAAATTATTACAAGACTAGAAGCTGTAAAAGCTGAACTTCAAAAGATTAAAAACTCACTTTAATTTTTTATGTCATTGTGAAGTTTACTTTTTTGTAAACTGAGGCAATTCTGTAATACACATACTTTCACGAACTTACTATGCATGCATAATATTTTTGATTATATTTGGAAAGAGAAATGGCTGTTTCATCAACAAACACCATTTTTATAAACCAATTATAAAATTGAAAATAGTATGTCAAAGAAATATGTAGATTTAGAAACCTTGAAGTATTTGCTTTATGATGTTCATAAATTAGAAGATTTACTATCAAGAGAACGTTTTCAAGAACACGATTTAGAATCTTTAGATTTATTTATAGATTCTGTAAAAGAGTTTTCTGACAGAGAATTATATCCATATTTTAAAGAAATGGATGAAACTCCTGCACATTTTAAAGATGGAACTGTAATTGTACATGAACAAGTTCAAAAAGTAATGCATCAATCTGGAGAAATGGGCATTATTGCTGCTTGTTTCGATTATAAAGATGGAGGTTTACAAATTCCTTCTTCTGTTTTTCACGCAGCTTTATATATTATGGATGCTGCTAACAATCATTTACCTGGTTACCCAAGTTTAACTTTAGGAGCAGCAGAATTAATCATAGAATTTGGAGTTCAAAGTTTAAAAGAGGCTTACGTTCCTAATATGCTTTCTGGAGTTTGGGGAGGCACTATGTGTTTAACAGAGCCACAAGCAGGAAGTTCATTATCAGACATTACTACAAAAGCAACATCAACTGAAAACGGATTTTATAAAATATCTGGTCAAAAAATATTTATTTCTGGAGGTGATTATAAAGGAGCAGAGAATATCATTCATTTAGTATTAGCAAGAATTGAAGGCGCACCAAAAGGAACTAAAGGAATTTCATTGTTTGTTGTTCCTAAAAATAGAATAAAAGAAGATGGAACTTTAGAATATAATGATGTAATGACAGTTGCCGATTTTCAAAAAATGGGACAAAGAGGATATTGCACCACACATTTAGGTTTTGGCGATTCAGACGATTGTAGAGGTTGGCTTGTTGGTGAGGAACATAAAGGTTTGGCGCAAATGTTTTTAATGATGAATGGTGCAAGAATTGCTGTTGGTAGAGGAGCTGCAGCAATTGCAATGGCTGCTTACAGAACGTCTTTACAATATGCAAATGAACGTCCACAAGGAAGAAAATTATCTGCTGATGGAAAGAAAAATCCGACAGAAAAACAGAGTTTAATTATAGAACATCCAGATGTTAGACGCATGTTATTGTTGCAAAAAGCAATTGTAGAAGGCTCTTTAAGTTTGGTGTTATTGGCATCAAAATATCACGATATTTTAACGACTGCAACATCAAAAGAAGAAAAAGAAAAATATCATTTATTGTTAGAAATGATTATTCCTATTGTAAAAACATATCCATCAGAAGCAGGTGCAGAAGCTGTAGATAATGGTTTACAAGTGCTAGGAGGTTATGGTTTTTGTACCGATTTTTCTTTGCAACAATATTATAGAGACATCAGAATTTCTGCTTTGTACGAAGGTACAACAGGCATTCAATCGCAAGATTTGTTGGGTAGGAAAGTACCAATGCAAAATGGAAAAGGATTGGAATTATTATCTGCAGAAATTGTAAAAACAATTATTTCAGCTTCTATTGATGATGATCTAAAAATATATGGAATTATTTTAGGAGATAAATTAAAACAATCTCAAGAAATATTGGGGCATTTAATGCCTTTTGCTTTAAAGGGAAATTACGAACGCTATTTAGCAGATGCCAATTTATTTATGGAATATATGAGCATTGTTGTTTTAGGTTGGTTATGGTTAGAAATGGCTGTGGATGCAAAAAAGCAAATAAATAATGCTGATAAAAAATATTCAGAAACTTTTTATGAAAGTAAAATTCACACCATGAAATTTTACTTTAAATATGAAGTTCCGAAAACAAATTCATTAGCAGAATCTTTAATGAATAATGAAGTTTTAACCATTAAAAACGATAAAGAACTTATTTTATAATGAATATAAAAGAACAATTTAATTTAGAAGGAAAAGTTGCCATAATTACTGGCTCTAGCAAAGGAATTGGAAAAGCAATCGCCAAAGGTTTAGCAGAAAATGGAGCGCAAGTTGTAATTTCTAGTAGAAGTCAAGAAGCTTGTGATGCAGTTGCAAAAGAATTTACAGCAGAAGGTTTAAAAGCAGTCGGAATTGCTTGTCATATTGGTAAAGAAGACCAGCGTAAAGAATTGATAAATAAAATAATAGAAGCTTTTGGGCGAATTGATATATTAGTAAATAATGCAGCAATCAATCCAGTTTTTGGCCCATTAGAAGAGGTAGATCCAGCAATTTTTGATAAAATTATGGACGTAAATGTAAAAGCACCTTGGAGTTTGTCAAACTTGGTTTTACCACATTTTAAAGCGAATAAAAACGGAAGTATTATCAATATTGCCTCAGTTGAAGCATTAACTCCTGGTTTTGGCTTGGGAATTTACTCCACAAGTAAAGCTGCTATTTTAATGTTGACAAAAAACCAAGCCAAAGAATGGGGACAATATGGAGTTAAAGCAAACGCAATTTGTCCAGGTTTAATCAAAACAAAATTTAGTGCTGCTTTATGGCAAAACGATAAAATACTAAGTAAAATTAAAAAATCGTTACCAAGTGCAAGAATGGGAATGCCAGAAGAAATGGTAGGTTTGGCTTGCTTACTGGCTTCAGATGCTGGGAATTATATGACTGGTGGTGTTTATACTGCTGATGGTGGTTTTATGATTACTGGGTAGTTTTTCAGTTGGCAGTTTGCAGTCGCAGTTTTCAGTAAGCAAGAATTAGAGAGAGATTTGTCATTTCGACTTTTTTGGAGAAATCTCATAAAAATTGACCACGTAGAAACACATAGTCTATGTTTTCTATGTTCCTATGTGTTAAAAAATATTTTAATGAAAAAAACAGTAATTTTATTTTTGATTTTTTTGAGTTGTAAAAACTCAAAAGATAAAGATGAAATTATTATTAATGAAGATTTAAAGGGAATTTTGAATAATTATTCTGATAAATATCCATTAAGACTTATAAGAAACAAAAGTTTCAAAAGCGATGTATTTGAACCTTGTCCTTCATATCATATTTTTTTTGATAGAATAAAAAGTGACACAATTATGTCTATAAAACTATTACCACATTTGGTAGATTTTAATCCAATAAGTTTTGAAAGAGATGTTTCTAATTCAGTTATTTATTCTTCAGTAAATTCTTCCGGTTTTTTCATAAAAGATGGTAAACCTGTAATAATTTTTGATGTAAAAAATTACAGCAAAAATTTAATTATAAAAGATAAATTGATAAAAAATATTCCTGACACGCTCAAATGGGATTTTGGTAAAATAAATAAGCACATCAATAGTGAAACAGAATATTATAAAATTTCCAAATCAGGTTTCATAAAAAAAGATTGGGAAGAGATTAATAAAATTTAAAAAAATGAACTTCGAATATTCCCAAAAATCAAAAGAATTACAACATAAATTATCAATTTTTATTGAAGAACATATTGTTCCAATAGAAGAAGAATTTATTGCTTTTCAAAGTGATGCAACCAATATGTGGAAACGTTTCCCAAAAATGGAAATGCTAAAACAAAAAGCAAAAGATGCTGGTTTATGGAACTTGTTTTTACCCAAAGATTATGGAAATTTAAGTCCAGGTTTAACCAATCTAGAATATGCACCTTTAGCAGAAATCATGGGAAAAAAAATCTGGATTTCAGAAATTTTTAATTGTTCTGCTCCAGATACTGGAAATATGGAAGTGCTTGCCAAATATGGAAGTGAAGCTCAAAAAAATCAATGGTTAACTCCTTTGATGAATGGAGAAATCAGATCTTCTTTTTTAATGACAGAACCACAAGTTGCTTCTTCTGATGCTACAAATATTGAAACTTCCATAGTTTTAGAGGGTGATGAATATGTGATTAATGGAAGAAAATGGTGGTCTTCAGGAGCCATGGATCCTCATTGTAAAGTGGCAATTGTAATGGGTAAAACAGATGTAAATGCACACAGACATCAACAACAAAGTATGGTTTTGGTTCCTATGGATACTAAAGGATTAAAAATTGTAAGACCATTATCTGTTTTAGGTTATTATGATTCTCCAGAAGGCCATGCAGAAATTATTTTAGAGAATGTAAGAGTGCCAAAAGAGAACTTAATTTTAGGAGAAGGAAGAGGTTTTGAAATAGCACAAGGACGTTTAGGACCAGGTAGAATTCATCATTGCATGCGTTTGGTTGGAATGGCACAATATGCTTTAGAACTCATGTCTCAAAGAACTTTAGAAAGAGAAACGTTTGGCAAAAAGTTTTATGAGTATAGTAGCATTCGTCATGAAATTGCAAAATCGCAATGTGAAATTGAACAAGCACGTTTGTTAACGCTTTCTGCAGCAGATAAAATGGACAAAGCTGGTAACAAAGAAGCCAAAGATATTATTGCCATGATTAAAATTGTAGCTCCAAATATGGCTCAAAAAGTAATTGATAGAGCTATGCAAATTTTGGGAGGAAAAGGAGTTGGTCAAGACACATATTTGCCACATTATTTTGCAATTGCTAGAATGTTACGTTTGGCAGATGGTCCAGATGAAGTGCACATGTATCAATTAGGAAAAAGTTGTATCAAAAAATACGGAAGTAACTCATGAGCAATCAAAAAGTAAGAAAAGGAGAAGAGTTGCCAGAAGTTGCTCTTAAAAAATATTTACAAGAAATCAATTTAATTGAATCTGTAGAAAGTGATTTGTTGATAGAACAATTTACGCACGGATTTTCGAACTTAACCTATTTATTAAAAATAGAAAACAAGGAATTCGTTTTAAGAAAACCTCCAAAAGGCGCTATCAAAAGAGGTCATGACATGAGTCGTGAGTTTAAAGTGCAAAGTGCTGTTTATAAAGCATTTTCTAAAGTGCCAAAAATGTTTGGTTTTTCTGATGATGAAACTATTTTAGGAAGTGATTTTTACATCATGGAAAAAGTAGAGGGCATCATTTTAAATTACAAAGAAGCGCATAAAAGAAATATTGCTGTTGATGAGTTCCAGGAAATAGCAAATTCTTGGTTAGATACTTTAGTGGAATTACACAATGTAGATTATAAAGCGATTGGCTTAGAAGATTTAGGAAAACCAGAAGGTTATGTAGAAAGACAAGTTTCTAATTGGGGAAAGCAATATGTAAAAGCAAAAACAGAAGAAGTTCCAGAAGCTGAAATGGTAATGAAATGGATGGAAGAACATCAACCAAAAAAATATGAGCATTGTTTAATTCACAATGATTTTAAGTATGATAATGTTGTTTTTAAAGATGATTCTTGGCAAGAAATTAACGCAGTTTTAGATTGGGAAATGGCAACTCTTGGAGATCCTTTAATGGATTTAGGAACTTCTTTAGGCTATTGGACAGTTGCTACAGATCATGATTTTGTAAAACAAGGAATTCCTTCTCCCACAGTTTTTGAAGGAAACCCAATTAGAAGTGAAATAGCAAAAATGTATGCAGAAAAATCTGGAAGAAACGTA
The DNA here is from genome assembly GCA_963977615.1 of uncultured Polaribacter sp. GTDB lineage: Bacteria > Bacteroidota > Bacteroidia > Flavobacteriales > Flavobacteriaceae > Polaribacter. The sequence continues at coordinate 5,944 of CAXBPL010000018.1, forward strand.
GATAATTTGGTTTTCTATTATGTTTTTGGCTTGTTTAAAATTGCAGTAATTGCGCAGCAAATTTATTTTAGATATTCAAAAGGATTTACAACAGATCCGCGTTTTGCTAATTTGAATAAAGCATCAGAATTGTGTTGTAAATTGGCTTTAAAAGCGATAAAAACGAAATCTATTGATTAACTATCATTAAGAATTCTAACCTGCAAGGTTTTTAAAACCTTGTAGGTTTAAATACATAGTTATAATACTTTGCTGGAAAATGAATACGTGAGATTCTTTCAGAATGACAAATGTTATGGAGATTTGTGTGTTTTATATAAGATTTTTCATCATTTAATTTTTCACGCTGAAGGGCGTCTCAAATAATGATAAGAAAATATTTTTGTAAGATTAGATTTCGCTCCTATGGAGCTTTAGAACATTTTTGTAGTTTTTTTATTCATATTACGCTCTTACAGAGCTGAAAATTCCATAGGAATGAAATATTATTAGAAAATTATCTCAAAATTATGCTAAGCCCTAGAAGGGCGATATATTAATTATTTAGTAAGAGTTTTAGAAGTTTATAAAGTTTTAATATGACAATAATAATAAGGAAACTTTAAAAATTATTTAAAAAATAACCAATTTGCGTTAGGGATTGAAACGACATCCTTTTTGCTTTTCGCAAAAAGATATAGTGTAAAGCCCGACCTTTTTAGGGAACGCCCAAATACAAAAACATGCAAGTAAAAGACAAAATAGTAATTATTACAGGAGCTGGTTCTGGAATCGGAAAAGCAACAGCAATTCATTTTGCAAAATATGGAGCAACAGTTGTGGTTTCTGATATCAATTTAGAAAAAGCGAAAGAAGTTGCAGCAGAAATTGTAAAAAATGGAGGGAAAGCGAACCCAATAAAGGCAAACGTTGCAAAGTTTGAGGAAGTAGAAAACTTAATTAAACAAACAGTTATAGATTTTGGTAAACTAGATGTGCTTGTAAATAATGCAGGAATTGGACCTAGTTTTTTAAGAACGCACGAATCTACCTTGAGAGATTGGGAAAGAGTAATTGCAGTGAATCAAACAGGTGTTTTTTATGGTATGAAAGTAGCTTTAACGCAGTTTTTAGAGCAAGGTTATGGAAATATTGTAAATATTGCGTCTTTGGCAGGTTTAAAAGCGTCTCCCAATAATATTAGTTATAGTGCAAGTAAATTTGCTGTGGTTGGTATGACAAAGTCTGCAGCAATGGAATATGCTACCAAAAATATAAGGGTAAATGCAGTGTGTCCTGGGTATACAGAATCTGCTTTGTTAAATCAGTTACTGAATGCAAAACCAGAAATGGATGCAATTTTAAAAAGTGTAATTCCTATGAAACGTTATGGAAAAGCAGCAGAAATTGCAGAAGCTGTAGTATGGTTGGCTTCTGATAATACAAAGTTTATAACAGGACAAACAATTACGTTAGATGGTGGAACCTCTTTGTAAGGTTATTCAAGTTAAAACAAATAGGGTATCAGCTAAAAGTCTTTTTTTTACTGTTGATAATAATGAGTATTTTTACAGTATAAAAAATCAATCAAAAAATAAAATTTAGAAATTATGAAAAAATGGTTAATACCTGTAATAATTATTGCTGTAATTGTTTTTGCAGTATATAGTTGGGCAAAAGGATTTAATAACGAAGCTGTTGTTTTACAAGAAGACGCAAAAACTACGTGGTCTAACGTAGAAAGTGCATATCAAAGAAGAAATGATTTGATTGGGAATTTGGTAAAAACTGTTCAAGGAGCAGCAGATTTTGAAAAAAGTACGTTAACAGAGGTAATTAATGCAAGAGCAAAAGCAACTTCTGTAAATATTAATGCTGGCGATTTAACTCCAGAAAATATGGCGCAATTTCAACAAGCACAATCTGGTTTGTCTGGTGCATTATCTAAATTATTGGTATCTGTAGAACGTTATCCTGATTTAAAAGCGAATGCTAACTTTTTAGAATTACAAAGTCAGTTAGAAGGTACAGAAAACAGAATTAATGTTGCTAGAGATCGTTTTAACGAAGGTGTAAACAACTATAACAAGCATATCAAAATTTTCCCAAATTCTATATTAGCTGGTATTTTTAATTTCGATGAAATGAATCGTTATCAAGCTGATGCTGGTTCAGAAAATGCTCCAGATATAAATTTTGATTTTAATAATAAAAAAGCAGCATAAATGTCTAAAGTAGAAGCATTTCTTACCAAAGAAGAAGAGCAAGAAATTATTTCTGCTATTAGAGTTGCAGAGAAAAATACTTCTGGCGAAATTCGTGTTCACATAGAAGCTACGTCTGATAAAGACCCTTATGAACGCTCGTTAGAAGTATTTCATCTGTTAAAAATGGACAATACAAAAGATGCAAATGCTGTGTTGATTTATGTTGCTGTAAAGGATAAGAAATTTGTTATTTATGGTGATAAAGGAATCAATAAAGTAGTGCCAAAAGATTTTTGGAATTCCACCAAAGATATTATGCAAAGTCACTTTAAAAATGCCAATTTTAAACAAGGAATTGTTGATGGTATTTTAAAAGCTGGAGAGGAATTACAAGCACATTTTCCTTGGCAAATTGATGATGAAAACGAACTTTCTAATGAAATTTCTAAAGGATGAATTATTTGAGTAAGCAGTATTCAGTAGGTAGTTTTCAGTTAGCAGGTTTGTGTAAAAATTGGTTGTTTTTTGTTGCTCTCGTTTTTTCTTTACAAACCTTTGCTCAAGGATTTAAAATTCCTGAAACTCCAAAGTTTCAAACAAGTGTTTACGATTATGTAAACTTATTATCAGCATCACAAAAAACAACTTTAGAAAGCAAGTTAGTACAATATTCTGATACTACTTCAACTCAAATTGTTGTGGCAATTATAGCATCCACTGAAGGAGAAAATATAAATTATTTAGCAGCAAATTGGGGCGAAAAGTGGGGAATTGGAGATGCTAAAAAAGATAATGGTATTTTAATTTTATTGGCTAAGGATGATAAAAAAATAGCCATTCAAGTTGGTAGAGGTGCAGAACCGTTATTAACTGATTTTCAATCGAAAAGAATTATAGAGAGAGTTATTTTACCTGAATTTAGAAAAGGAGATTTTTACGGAGGTTTAGATAAAGGTGCAGTATATATTTTTAAAACTTTAAATGGCGAATTCACTGGAACTCGTCAACAAGACGAAAAAGGTTTTGATCCTGGAATTATCATTTTTATAGTCATGATTATCGTCTTTTTTCTAATTGTTTCTAGAGGAAATAAAAACAATAAAGGTGGAGGCAGAGGTTTTAGAAGAAAAGGTTCTGTAGCTGGTTCAATTCTTGAAGCTATTATTTTGAGTAATGCAGGTAGAGGTGGAGGAAGTTTTGGTGGCGGATTTGGAAGTGGTTCATCTGGAGGAGGCTCTTTTGGTGGTGGAGGTTTTGGTGGTGGATTTGGAGGTGGTTCTTTTGGAGGTGGAGGAGCTTCTGGAGGCTGGTAAAGCCATCTTAATCTTCCCAAAGAGAAGAAACACTCATGCTTTAAATTTACTCGTATAAACTTTTTGGAGAATATTTTTTTTAATGCTCTATCAAAACAAGTTTATCTAAAATCTATTTTTTTGAAGAAAATACTTTCAAAAACATAAATATTTTCACAATCTTTTCGTTTTACAGAAAAACAAATCATAATTATTATGAAAAAAATCACAATTCTTTTAAACATATTTATATTGGTAAGTTGTCAAAATTTTGGACAATTAAAAGTACTTGGAGAATTACCAGGAGGTTTAAAAGAAATTTCGGGAAATGAAATAATAGCAGGTTCAGACTTAATTTGGATTCATGAAGATGGTGGAAATAAATCTGAAATATTTGCCATTAATTCAAATGGGAAAATTATAAAAGAACTTGATATTAACGAGAAAAATAGCGATTGGGAAGATATTACTTCTGATGAGTTTGGGAATCTTTATATAGGTGATTTTGGTAATAATTACAGTGAAAGAAAACATCTGAAAATCTTAAAAATCAATAAACAAGATTTAGGTAAAAAAGAAGTAGAAGTAGAGGAGATAGAGTTTGAATATGAAGATCAAGACAAATTTCCACCAAAAAAGAAAGACCGCTTTTTTGATGCTGAAAGTTTTTTCTATTTCAATAATAACTTTTATGTGTTTACAAAAAGTAGAGTTAAAGATGAATATGGTAAAACATCACTTTATAAAATACCTGCGATTAAAGGAAAACATACTGCTAGAAAAATCGGAGATTTTAATAACGGTAAAGAATCTAATTCTTGGATAACTGCTGCTGATATTTCTGATGATGGAAAAAAAGTGGTACTGCTATCAAAGAAAAATATTTTAATTTTTACAGATTTTAATAATGATAATTTTTTATCAGGAAAAGTACAAAACATAGCTTTAGAACATAAATCTCAAAAAGAAGGTATTTGCTTTAAAGACAATAATACTTTAATTATTACTGATGAAAAATCGGGTAAAGAAGGTGGTTTTTTGTATGAATTTAAATTGTAGGTTACTTTGTATTTCAATCAGAACGTTAAATATGTATGTTTTTAGAACTTTCTAAATAATGTTTTTTTTGTTTTAGAAGCTCAAAAGCAATTTTTAGCAGTTGAACTCAATTTTGTTAGTTGAATTGTCTCATTTTTACATTAATTATTTTTTTTTTAAAAAAATTAATATGAAAGCACTTATTATTGATGATGAAAAAAAGGCAAGACAAGTTCTTCATATTTTAGTAAAAGAAAATTGCCCGAAAATTACACAAATACTTGAAGCAGATAATTTATTGTCTGGTGTAGAGCTTATAAAACAAGAACAACCTAATATTGTTTTTTTAGATATTGAAATGCCTGTACATTCTGGGCTAGAAATTTTAGATTTTATTGAAAAAGATGCTCATAATTTTGAGATTATTTTTACAACAGCTTACAGTGAATATGCTATTCAGGCTTTTCAACTTTCTGCAATAGATTATTTACTAAAGCCTGTAAGACCTAGTCAGGTTAAAGAAGCTGTAGAAAAAGCGATTACTTTTTTAGGCAACTCTCAAATAAATAAACGCCTTACAGAACTTAAAGCGAGCCTACAAGATTCTAACTTTAAAAAAATAGGGTTGCCAAATGTAAATGGTATTAAGTTTGTGAATTTTAGCGATATTATTATGCTAGAAGCAGATGGCATGTACACTAATGTTTCGACAATTAATGATGGAACAATTTTGGTAAGTAAACCATTAAAGTTCTTTGTAGAGATTCTTAAAAACACAAAAATTTTCTATAGACCACATCGTTCATTTTTAATAAACCTCTCTTTTATTAAAGAGTATATTAGAAAAGATGGAGGTTACATCGTTATGGAAAATGACAAGACTATTTCTGTATCTAAAGATAAAAAGGAAGAGTTTTTAACAATAGTAAGCAATATAGGATAATTGCATTTTGCTTAATGTTGTATATTTACGATATAACCCACTTTTTTTGAAAGTAATTTTACAATACATACTGTTTTTTGTGTTGAGCATACATTTTACATTTGCTCAGCAACCTGTGTCTATTCATTTAACTGAAAAAGATGGATTGCCAGATAACGAATTTTACAATATTTTAGAAGATAGTAAAGGTTATGTTTGGTTGGCTGCAAATAAAGGGTTGTTTCGTTTTGATGGTACAGAGTATAAAAAATTTCAACATCCAAAGCAAATAGGACTTTCTGTATTTCAGTTACAAGAAGCTGAAAATGGTGCTATTTGGTGCATTAATTTGTATGGTCAAGTTTTTAATATTCAAGATGAAAAAATAACACTATTTCAAGATTATAATGCAGTTTTTAAAGGGCATCTTCCTAATTTAAGGATTGAAAATGATTTGTTAATTTTAGCAACATCAGAAAATGTAATACTCGTAAATACTAAAACTAAAAAAAATGTATTTAAAGAAAAATACAATGGGGCTTTTTATTTAGAACCTACTATTTACAACAAAACATTATACTATGGTGTGTTTGGTAATTTAATAAAATTAAATCTTCAAACTTTTGAAAAAACTACAATTCCTTTTATAACTAAAGATAAACAGACACTTCAGCAATCCTCAATTTCTAAGTTAGGTGAAGATTTTGTTTTTCATATAAATGATAGAAATGGATTGAAGTTCTACAGTTTAAATGCAAAATTTAATACTAAATCAAACGAGTTAGCGCATAATTTTCCAAATACTAGAATAGTAACTTCCAAAGTAATAGATAATAAGCTTTGGTATTGTACTAAAAATGGTGTTTTTGTTTGTGATATTATAGAAAGTAATTTAGTGATAAAAAGACATTTATTTAAGAATCAATTTATTACGGATATTGTTAAGGATAAGCATGATAATTATTGGTTTACTTCTGTTAATAATTCCATATTTATTGTGCCAAATATTGAAATAAATCAAGTTGATATTCCACTTAATAATGATAAAATAAGTTTAACACAAAAAGGAAATAAAAACGAATTATTAATAAACACACTAAAGTATAATTTCTATAAGTATTCATTTCCTTCAGAAAAAACAAAATTTTATACTTTTAAAAGTAATCCAGAAGTATATTTCTCCAAGTACATAAATAATAAATACTTTGTTTACACAAATAGAAATACGTATGCGTTTAATGCATCATTAAAGAACCCAAACATTTTAAGAACTGAAGGTAGTATTAAAGACCTGCAAGTAATAGATTCTAAATTTACGCTTATTGCCTATTCAAATCGAATTAAAGTAGTAAGTGCTATAGATCATAAAAAAATTTTTGATAAAAAGATAAGAGGCTACAAGGTTTTTTATGATGCTGAAAACGAATTAATATATTTTGCAACTGTTGATGGGTTAATCGTTTTAGATAAAGACTTAAAAGAAAAACAAATTAGATTTAACAATATCGCTATTTATATAAATGGAATCACCCAGACTAAAGATGGAGTTTTGTGGTGTAGTTCTTTTAAAAATGGTTTGTTTGCCATTAAAAATAATAAAGTAATAGATCATATTACAGAAACTGAAGGATTATTATCAAATAGCAATAGCTACATTAAAGCAAAAGAAAATAATATTTGGATTGCAGGTGATAATGGTATTCAATATTATAGCACAAAAGAAAAAATCTTTAACAACCTAACAAAAAATGAAGGCATTGTTTCTTATAATTACAATGGACTAGAAATTATTGATAACAATGTATTTGTAAGTAGCCCAGAACAAATTATATATTTTAATGAAGAAGATGTTTTTAAACCTTATAATGCTCCAGAAGTTTTTTTTACAAATGTTAGTATAGATAATGAGAAGCAAGTTTTAAAAGACAATTATACACTTAAAGAAGAAACCAGTAATGTGAGTGTAAATTATAGCTCTATTGGTTTTAAAACCAATGTAAGTGGTCAATTTGAATATCGATTATTAGGATTTAATGAAAATTGGATTGCAACCAAAAATGGAATAACAAATGTGCAATATAATAGTCTCTTAGAAGGCAATTATACCTTTCAAGTAAGAAATATTACAACTGATAAAACAGCATCTAAAACCAAGCAAATTACTTTTATAGTAACCAAACCTTTTTGGGAAAAATGGTGGTTTTATCTATTATTACTTAGCTTATTGCTAATTTTAATAACTTTTTTTTATAGAAATCAACTTAATAAAAGAGAGCAAGAAAAAAATAAACTATTAAAACAATTAGAAGTAGATAAAGAACTTATAAATCTAAAATTAGAAAACCTAAGATCACAAATGAATCCGCACTTTGTGTTTAATGCCCTAAATTCCATTCAAGAATACATCATGAGTAATCAAAAAGATTTAGCAGGAGATTATTTAGGGAAATTTGCAGATTTAATTAGAACCTATTTAGAACATAGTACCAAAGGTAAAATTACTTTAGAAGAAGAGCTTAATACTTTAAACATGTATTTAGAGTTAGAGAAATTGCGCTTTGAAGATACTTTAGAGTATACTGTTAATAGTAGTAATAATATAGATGAAGAGGCAATATATATACCAACTATGCTAGTTCAGCCATATGCAGAAAATGCTTTAAAACACGGTTTATTTCATAAAACAGAAAACAGAAAACTAACTATTTTAGTGTCTAAAATATCTAATGAAGCTATAGAGTGTATTATAGAAGATAATGGTGTTGGTAGACAAAGATCTAATGAAATAAATAAAAAAAGGGCTGCAAACCATCAATCTTTTGCCTTAAAAGCAACTTCAGAGCGATTAAATTTGTTAAATTATAGAAAAGAGAAAAAAATAGGTGTTGCTATAACAGACTTGTTTGATTCTAACAATAAGGCTACAGGCACAAAAGTAATTTTGACTATTCCTATAATCAAAAATTAATTTTTTCTTAATCAAATTATACAATTGCTTTAGAAACTGAAACACTCATTTCAGAAATTAACCCCACATAAAAGCTTACTTAAATAGCATCTTTGTTTCATTATTAATTTCTAAATAATATTATTATGAAAAAAAGAATACTTTTAATGCTGCTTTTTGTGAGCAGTTTTGCATTGGCACAAACTTGGAACCAAGTTGGTGCAGCAAGTTTTACAAACAGTGTTTCTGAAGTAGCATTAGCACTAAATAGCTCAGGAGTACCTTATGTAGTTTATACAGATACAACTGTAGATGGTATGGTGCATGTAGAAATGTTTAATGGAACCAACTGGGTTGAGGTTGGTAGTAATTTATCTGCAGGTATTGTTCCTGTACAATTAGCAATTGCTATTAATCCTGTTACAAATCAACCATGGGTTGCTTATAAAGATACAAGCACAGATAGGCAAGTTGTAAAAAAATATGATGGAACTAATTGGGTGCTTGATATTGCTGATGTGTTTGGGTTTGAACCATTATCTAAAGTACAATTAAAGTTTGCAGCTAATGGAGATGCAACAATCGCAGCAACATTTTCAAATTCGCTTCAATACAGAGAAACTCTAATTGTAAAAAGAAAAATTAATGGGCAAACAACTTGGGGTAATGATTTATCTAAAGTTGTTACAAGTAGAAGTTTCGATTTAATTACAGCAAATAAAGTTGCTGCTGGCGAAACTGGAGTTGTTAGTTCTAGTGAAAAAAGATATATTTATGAATATGATTCTGGAGCTTGGTCTTCTATTTATAACACACCAGGTGCTGCAACAGCTTTTAATGATGGAGTAATGGCAAGTGATAATCAAAAGATTATTTATAATGCACATAATGGAGGTAACCCTTTATTAACAGGAGAAAACGGAATTGCTACACCTCCTGATAATCAAAAGACAAAAGAGCGTGTACATCAATTAATATATAATCCTTTTAGCTTAAATAACTTTGCTTTTTATATTCAATCTAATTATTCTTTAAGAGTTTTAGAAAATGACTTTTTAACAAATACTTGGACAGATTTAAGTCCAGGGTTAACTATGCAAGCAAATTCATCAGCTAAAATGGAATTAAGCCAAGATGGAACTTTACTATTTATTGCTTATTTGGATAGTAATAAAGTTTCAGTAATGAGTTATTCTATTACTTTACCTCTAGAAACTATTTATGTAGATAAAAATGCAACAGGTTTAAACAATGGTAGTTCATGGAATAATGCCTTTACAGAAATTCAACCAGCCATAGATATTTCTACACCTGGACTCTCTAAAATATGGGTTTCAAAAGGAACTTATACAACAGGCTCAAGCAGAACAGATACATATCTAATTACAGATTTAATAAAAATGTATGGTGGTTTTGATGGTTCAGAAACAGATATTACTCAAAGAGATCCAAAAACAAATAGTACTATTTTGTCTGGAGATTTAAATAACGATGATACTACAACAATTACAAATGTTGAAACAACAAGACAAGACAATGCTTACCATATAATAACCTTAAAAGGAAACTTTGGAGCAGGAACAATTATAGACGGTTTTACGATATCAGGAGGAAATGCAAATGGCTCTTTAAGTAATAATTGCTCAACAGCTGACCCATCTCAATATGCTCATGATAGAGGTGCAGCTATATATGCAAATCCAGATAATCCTAATCATAAAGTAAGTGCATTGTTTACGAACTGTATTATAGAAAGAAACTCATCTACTCAAATAGCTGTACTTTCAACATTTAGTCCTTGTGGTGCAAGTGGTACATTTTCTGATATGGATTTTGAAAACTGTATTATTAGAGATAATTACTCTGTAGAAAGTAATAATTTATCTTATGGAGGTTCAGGAACTTATAGTAATAATAGAGAAGGGAGTTTAATTAATTGTTTAATTTATAATAACGAAAGTGTAAACGCGGCTTCTGTTGTGCGTTTATCAGCTGCTGGTGGTAATGGGTTTGCTTGTAAAGTTGATATAATTAATACTACAATGACTAAAAATATTTCGGGTATTAATAAAACAGTAATATTAAATAATGTGTCATACAGTAAAATACAAAATAGTATTATTTATGATAATGGTGGTTTTCAGCCAATTGATTTAACAGGGAATGCTCCATCAACAAGCAACAATATTATTCAAGGTGCACAGTTGGGTGGAAATCCTAGCGATCCATTATTTACAGATAAAGTTAATAATGATTTTACATTATTATCTTCTTCACCAGCAATAGATACAGGTGATAATTCAAACGTTCCTTCAAGAATAACTACAGATTTATTAGGGAATCAAAGAATTTTTAACACAACTGTAGATATGGGAGCTTATGAATATGACTCGTCAATTTTAAATCTGGATAATGTTTCTCTTTTAAATGATACAAAAATGTACCCAAACCCTGTAAGAGATAATCTAACCATTGAAAGCAAAGAAAACATCCTGAAAATAGAAATCTATAATTTATTAGGAAAAAAAATAGTTGAAAAGGAGAATAGTAGTTTTATAAACTTATCAAACTTAAAACCAAATATGTATTTGATTAGAATATACTCTCAAACAGGGAGTATATCAAAAAGAATTATTAAAAACTGATTTTAAGAAATTGTTTATAAAATAAAAAATCCTTAGAAAATAATTTCTAAGGATTTTTTTATTGATTTATAATCATACAAATTTAAGAAATAACAACACCCAACCTGCCACTAAAAACAAACCACCAAGTGGTGTAATTGGTCCTAAAAACTTCAATTTCTTATTATTTGCTGATGATAAAACCAAGCCATAAATAGAAAACGAAAACAAAATTGTACCAATTATAAAAGTGTAAATTATATAGGTATTTATAGTTGCAGAAATATCTAAATGAAACCCTAAAAGAAGCAGAACAATTGCATGATACATTTGGTATTTAACACCAGTTTCAAAACTTTGTAATTGCTCTGAGGTGAGTTTCTTCTTTAATAAATGTGCTCCAAAAGCACCTAAAATTATTGCCAAACCACCAAAAAGACTTCCAAAAATTAACGCTAATTGACTCATATCTTAAAAATCAAAACCTAAAGTAAAAGTTATACGTGCACCATCATCACCAGTAAAAACACCAATATTTCCAGCAAGAATATCTGCTGCATTTATAAAAATACCACCTCCATAAGAAGTTCTTGGTTGGCCAGTATCATTTGGCAAAGCAGTTAAACTATCTGGAGCTCCCCAAACTTTACCATAATCAAAACCACCAAAAAGTCCAACATTAGTAGGTAGTAGATTTGTTTTTACGCTTCTTAAATTCCAACGAATATCAGAAGAATGATAAAAGGCATTTTTGCCTGTAAAACGTTCATTTCTATAAGCACGCATTCCATTATTGCCTCCAATACTTGATGCTTGATAAAACTCAAATTCATCATCAAAAATAAATTGGCCACTAATTTTTGACGCTAAAACTAATTTTCCACTTGGTATTAATTTGTGTGTAATTGATAGTGAAGATTCTGCGTAAGAAAAATCTCTATTTTCTTTTATGTTGCCTGTAAAACCAGCTTTTGCTAAAAATTGAATTCCTAAAGTTGGAAAAGCAGGATTGTCTGAATGTTGGTAAGAATAACTGGCTTCAGTATTAATGAATTGTTGTCTTTCAAAAATTCTATTGCCAGCTGCATATTGCGTTTCTAAAAATCTACCAGCTGTTCTATCTACATTATAATTTTGATATTTTGCTCCCACTTTAAATTCAGCACCTAAATCTCCTCTCCATTTTAAATAGGTTCCTCCAATAACTTGTTCAATTTTAACTCTGTTAAAATCTCTGTTTTCTAATTCATCTGCTTCTAAATTAACAGAGTTATTTCCAAAACCGAAAAAGTTTTGCGCAAAATTTGCACTTGTATATTTTCCTTCAAAACCTAAATTCCATTTTTTAATAATGTTTGCAAATTCGCCATCATATGTAAGTTCAAAACCATTGGTTGCAAAGTAGTAAAATGCAGACAATACATGTTTTCTTGTAAAAGGATTTCTCTCAAAACTATTTACGAAAAAAGTATTTTTTAAACCAAATTTTACACCATCATCTGGATTATAACCTATTGCTGGTGAAAGAGAGTTTTTAAAACTTCTAGTTTTTTTATAGTCGTAGATGTTTGTTGAATAATCGTCTGTAAGTTTTTTATTTACATTTGGTGTCTTAAAAGTACTTTCCTTAGATTTATAGTCGTAAACTTTTACTTTTTTAGTTTCATTAATTTCATAAATATCATTATTTAAACCACCAATAATTTTTAAATTTATTGTTTTTCTACCAGCATTTCCATTTAGAGTAAATACATCATCATCATCTAAACCATACAACCAAATATTTTTAGTAAGATTATATTTATAAGTTCTTTGAAGCATGATATCTGCTTTTTCTCCATCTTTTATTCTGTAAACTGAAATTTTAGTATCTCCATTTTCAAATCGCTCAATATCAAACCAATCATCTTTGTTGGTTCCTTTTATCACTTGAAAATTGTTTAAATAAGCAAAGTATTTATCTGATATTTTTTGAAGATTCTTTTTTCTACCTTTCAGTTTTCTTTTAATATCTTCAATGGTTTCATCATTAACTTCTTTTGGGAATTTTGCAAAAGCACCATCAATAATTTCATCTGTAATTTGGCTTTGTATAATAGCAACTTGTGCATCCCAAACTTTTTTATCAGAATTATGAATCAAAGTCATATCTAAAGGATAGCCAGATAAATTAAACCATCTTGGTTTTTCGATGTCTTCTTTATAAGATCTCATACCTCTTAAATCAGGTATTAATCGTGTAAAAATATTTAGTAAAATACCATCAGAAAAAATAGAAAATGCTTGATCTCTATCTCTTGGTACAGGTCTGTAAACTACTTTATCATCTTTTTCAAACTCAGCCCATCTCCACTGATCTTGGTGTCTGTCCCAATCTCCTATTAGCATATCAAACAAACGTGCTCTTATGTAAGATTCTTCGTCAATACTATATTTTTCGTCTTTTTTTAAGTTTTTTCTTAAATCATCTGTACTGATAATTTCATTTGCATACCCAAAGCTTTTTTGATTTCCATGACCATCTGCAGTTCGTTCTTCAATCATATACAATTCATCACCATAATCTGCATTAAACTCACCTAAACCTTTTTGTTTTGGTACATAATATAAAACTGGATTTGAATGATAAACATCAATAGCATCTGCTAAATCTCCTATTGTAAAAGGCGCATAAGGATGTGAACCCGTAAAAACATCTAACAATAAACTTTCTGTATATGTTTTATTAAATTGTCCTTCTACATATTGTTCTTTAAAAGCAACAGCTTGCAAATACTGCACAGCATTTTTTCGTAAAGCTCTCATTGTATATTCTCTTCCTTCTTTGTCTTCTAGTCGTAAAGTTTTAGATTGATGTCCTCCACCTCTTCTAACAGGTTTTAAACCACCATGTAAAGTATCTAAATTTACAGTGGGTGCATTTACTTTTTGACCAAAATATTTTCGGTATCTTTTTCCCCAAAGTAAATTATAAAATTTTCCTTTTGTAACTTCCTGATCTGTATAAATAGAGGCTTCTTTTTCAGATAATTTGGCATTCGGAAAATCGGTATATTCTATGATACTATCTTTTTTGAACACATTTGCTTCATAGACAATTTTACGATCTTTAGCTGTATAAAAATGTACAGTAGAAGAGCCATCTTTATAAACGTCTAACCTTGCAAAACCTTGTGTTCCGTAAGAAAATTTACCACCATTTACATTTTTTGTTGCTGTTAATTTAGAGCCAGATCCACTTACAATTTGAGGTATATTATCTTGAACTATATATTGAATACTATGTTCATGACCAGAAACAAAAATTATCTTTTCGTTTTGTTGCGCCAAACTAATAACTCTTTTTCTTAAAGTATTGTATTTTTCGTTTTGTTGATCTACATCTAAAGCACCAGCAGTTTTACGAAGAATATTTATAGCACTTCCTATAATTGGCAAAGGTTTCATGTGGCTTTTAAAAGAATAATAACCTCCATGAGGACCATTCGTAAACATAGGATGATGCAAAGCTAAAATTGTTGTTTTGCCTTGAGATTTTTTGATCATCCCTTCTAATTCTTCAAAGAATTTTTCACGTGTTTTTATCTCACATTCGTCATTTATTCCTGGATGATTATCCCAATTTGTAACAAACCAATGGGTATCTACAACAATAATATTAATGTCTTCATTTACTTCAATTTTCTCTAAAGGACAACCATTATCTGGCTCAAAACTTTTTTTACCTAAAGCATCTTCAACTAATTTTTCTTGTCTTTTTAAACCTTTTAAACCACTATACCAATCATGATTTCCAGGAATTACCAAAGTGTTTCCAGGAAATTTTTTGCCAATATCTGTTTGAACTTTTAAACGATGACTTGCCAATTCGTATTCTTTAGAATTTTCCTCTGGAATTCCTTTTTGATACACATTATCACCCAAATAAATTAAAGTCGAATTCTTTTTTGCGTTTGCAATTTCTTGACTTAAGTAAGACAATGCAGAATCTCTTCTATATAAATCAGAATTTCCAGCATCACCAATTAAATAAAAAGAGTGAATTACATTAGAAGAATCTGTTCTTGGAACAAAATTTTGACCTTCTGTAACCTGCATTTTTATTGTTGCACAAGCAGAAATCAATAAAACTACAATAGAGATATATATAAAATATTTGAGTGTTTTCATAAATGCAAAATTAACTATTTTGAAATTGATTTTTTGTAACTATTTAAATCTTCTTTCGTATCTATATCTAATAAATTTGTGGATGATTCTGAGCAAAGAACATCATTTTTATGATGATTTATGAACTCTTTTGCACCTTTATCTGCCTCAATCAAAATTAAATCATTAAAATATTTTTTTGGGATAATTGCAGGAACTCCAAATTTGTTTCCATACTTAGAGGCAATAATTTTATGGTTATTTTCTTCGGATAAAAAAACCATCGATTTTAAATAATCAACATCAATTGCTGGTTGATCTGCAAGCAGGATAAAAACACTTTCAAAATGTAAATTATTATTTTTAAAGTGATGAATTCCAGCAACAATACTGGAACTTAAACCTGTTTCAAAATTTTTATTGTTGATAAAATTGATATTCTTTGTAGAAATTTCTTGTTTTATTTTATCCCCATTTGCACCTAAAACACAAAAAATGTACTCAGAAAAGATGCTTTTTATTTTCTCTAAAGTGATGTCTAAAAGTGTCTTTTTGTTGATTTTCTCTAACTGTTTAATGCTTTTCATTCGAGAAGATTTGCCAGCAGCTAATACTAAAACAGCAATGTTTTTCATTGAAAAATACTTTTTAAGATAATTTTGATTTTGTAATTTGTATACTCATTTGAACTAAAATAATCAATTATCAAAACTTTTTATTTTTAGATTCCTTTTTTCACAGGAAAAACATTTTAAAGGAAACCTTTAGATAAAAACCTAAAGGAAATCTATTGTTGTGAATGAATTTTACCATTAATTTTTCTCAAAGAAAAAGGTTCTTTTTGGTTGATGATAGACAAAATTTCTGCAATTATTGAAACAGCAATTTCTTCTGGCGTTTTTGCGCCAATATGCAAACCTGCAGGCGAATAAATACAGTCTAAAAATTCTTCAGTTGTTTCTGGAGCAAACTCAAAAAGCTCATTAAACAAACGTTCTCTCTTTTTTGGTGATCCAATAATTCCTATATATTTCGGTTTGTATTCAGCTAATTTTACCACGTATTTTAAATCTTGCACATAGCTATGATTCATAATTACAATGGCACAATTTTCTTCAATATCTTTAAATTGAATCGTTTCTGGAGAATCTCCAACAACCGAATTTGCGCCAGGAAAATCTTTAAGTTCCTTTGAATCTTTTGCAGAGGTAATTACATTGATTTCCCAGCCTAAATTCGCAGCTATTTTACACAGTTTTACAGCATCATGTTCGCCACCAATAATAATTAATTTGAAAGCAGGTTTTAAAATTTGTGTAAAAACTGCGACATCATTTTTTTGTTGATGATTAAAAGAATCAGAAAAAGTAAATTGTTGCTGATTCTCAAAAGTTACAACAGAACCAAAATTGCCAAAAGCTTCATCTTCTTTTGTAAAAGAACTATCAATTTTTAAAGCTTCTCTTTTTGAAGTTGAATTTAAAAAAGATTTTAAAAAATCATCAGTAATATAAAAAGGTTCAATTAAAATATAGAGAATACCTTCACAACCTAATCTGTATCTACCATCATAAGTAATAATTTTTGGTTGATTATCTTTAAAAACAGTGTTTGCTCTGTGTATAATTTCTTTTTCTACACAACCACCAGAAACTGCACCTACAGAATTTAAATCTTCAGAAATGAGCATTCTAACTCCTGGTTTTCTGTAAGATGAACCTTCTAAATAAACTACAGAAGCCAGCACATTTTTCAATCCTTTTTGTTGATTGATAACTGCTTGATTTATTATTTCTTTAAATTCGTACATCATAAATTTACGACAATTTTAAAGGCAATTCTGTTAATCTTTGTCCTGTTAATCTTCTTACAGCATTTGCAATTGCAGCTGCAATGGGTCCTAAAGGAGGTTCACCAACAGGCAAAGGTTTATCAACTCCTTGCAATAAAAAAACATTAATTTCTTTAGGTGAATGTTTCATCAATGCCATATCATAAGGTCCAAAAATGGTGGGTTGCAATTGCCCATCTTCAATATACATTTTTTCGTGCATTGCTGCACTCATTGCCATAATCATTGCACCTTCACATTGTGCTTTAACTTGATCTGGATTTACTGCAATTCCACAATCCATTACACAGGTTATTTTATGAACTTTTATTTTGTTATCTACAATAGAAACTTCTGCAACTTGCGCACAAGGTGTTCCTGTATCAGTAGAACTGGCAAAACCCATCGCTTTTCCATCAACAATTGCATCAGAATAATTAGATTCTTGTTGCGCTTTTTTGATGACGTTTTTTAAGCGAATTCCTTCTTCATTGTCTTTAATTTGCGCCAAACGCAATTCAATCGGATTTTTATTTGCTTTCAAAGCCAATTCATCTACAAAACTTTCAATAGCAAAAGTATTGGCTAATAAACCTAAACTTCGCCACCAACTTGTGGCAAAAGGTAACGTTTTGTGCCATTGAACAGCTCTTATATTTTCGATTGCAGAATAATGAATACTTCCACCTCTAATTGCACCAAAATCTGCCCCTAAAACTTTATTGGCAATATCTGGTAATAAAGCAGAATCAATTGCCACATTTCCACTTGCAAAATGATGTTCTAAATTTTCAATTAACCCCTCTTTATTTAATTTTCCTTTCATAATATGATGTGTTGGTGGACGAAACATATCATTTTGAAATTCTTCTTTTCGAGTGAAAAAATACTTTACAGGTTGCCCAACTTCTCTAGATAATTGCACAGCTTGAATTGCATGGCTGGTATTTAATCTTCTCCCAAAACCACCTCCTAAATAAGTAGGAATAATATTGATATTTTCTTTATCAATATCTAAGGCTTTTGAAATTTGATTTTGTGTAATTCCCACAACTTGCGTAGAAAGAATTACAGTTACTTTACCATCTTTATAAGAAGCAACAGCGCCATTTGGTTCCATTTGAGCATGAGCACCTAAAGGACTTTTAAATTCTATTTCTAGAACCTCTTTATCATCATTTTCTAAATTATTTCCTTCTTTTTGAACAATCATTTCATCTCCACTTCCCACAGAAATTAATGTTCTAATTTCTTCTTCTGTCCATTTTTTAGGAATGTTCCATTCAACATCAACTTCCATTTTTGCAGCCAAAGCTTGTGGATATGTTTTGGCAACAATACCAATCCAATCATCAATTTGAACCACTTTTACAATGCCAGGCATGTTTTCAGCTTTGCCAAAATTTGCACTTTTAAAAGTTGCTCCAATATGTTCTGGTCTAATGACAACTGCGTGCAACATATTGTCCATTTCTGCATCCATTCCAAAAATAGCATCACCAAAAACTTTTGCATTTAAATCGATTCTAGCAACTGGTTTTCCGACTAATTTATAATCTTTAACTGCTTTTAATTTTGGAGTATCAGGAATTTTCCATTCTGTAACATCTTTAACAGCATCAACATAACTTATTTGCTGATTATTGCCAGAAACAATCCCATCTTTCGTAACCAAATTTTCAATAGGAATATTTAGTTTTTTAGAGGCTTCAATCTTAATCATTTCACGCATTGTAGCAGCCATTTCACGCAAAGGCATCCACATAGAAGCCACAGATAAACTACCTCCAGTTCCTAAACCATCTACAACTCCACTTGCAGTAGATGCTGCAATAACTTGAATTTGATTCATGTTGATGTCTAATTCATCAGCAGCAATTTGAGCCAAGCCTGTAAACGTTCCTTGACCCATTTCTACTTTTGGCGAATGTAGTATTACAGTATTGTCTTTTGTGATTTCAAACCATAAATTTGGCTCAGTTCCAGTTCCAGAATATGGTGAAACAAAAGAGTCTGCAAAATCGATAATTTGTCTACGAATTGGATTTCTCATCACATAAGTTCCAAGAGCTAAAACTCCTAAAGTTCCTAAACCACCTCTCACTAAAAATTTTCTACGTGATATATTTTTGCTCATATCTTATATTTTAGTTGCTCTGGTTAATTCAGCAGCTCTATGAATTGCTTTTCGCATTCTGTAATAGGTTGCACATCTGCAAATGTTAATGATATTTTTATCTATATCTTCATCAGTAGGATTGTCATTTTCTTTTAACAAAGCAGCAGTTGCCATGATAAATCCTGGCTGGCAATACCCACATTGAGGTACAATTTCATCAATCCAAGCTTGTTGCACAGGATGTGGATTTTCTGCATCACCCAAACCTTCAATAGTGGTTACATTTTTACCTTCTGCAAATTTAACTGCATAAGAACAAGAACGAATTGCAACATCATTTACGTGCAACGTACAAGCTCCACAAGATGCTTTTCCACAACCAAATTTTGTTCCTTTCAAATCTAAAACATCTCTTACAACCCACAAAAGAGGTGTATTGCCATCTTCTATCTCAACAGAAACTTCTTTATTATTTATTTTAAATGATATGTTCATTTTGATGTTTTATGTGATTAATTTTCAGGAATTATTGCGCCATCTGCAATCCATTCTTTGACAACTTTTTTAAATTCTTCTTCAGAAATTGGCGGAGTTTCTCTCTTATTTCCAGCAGCATCAATACCAGGATTCCAAGCCCATAAAACAAGTTCATCTTCAGTTAAATGTTTTTCAACTCCTTTTAAATCTTTACCTCCGTTTTTGTTTTTATCTAAAATAACAGCAGCAATTTCTTTTCTGGTTAAACCTTTCCAAGCCATTTTTTGAGGTGCTAAACCCCAATGTGGAGCACCAGGAACTCCAGAATAATTGTTATTTTCTGATTGATGACAAGTAGTGCATTTTGTAGCTTCAAAACCATGATCATTTTCTCCACCTTCCATTCCAAAATAATGAGGATGACTTTCAATTCCTTGTTTTGGAACGTTATCATTTGGATGACAGTTCATGCATCTTGGATGTGTTAAAACATCCATCATTTTATTAAAGTTGTCTTTGTTTTCTGATAATCTTATGGCTTTTTCATCCAAAGAAATATATTCTGAAGTTGATTTTGAATAGTTGGAAGCCAATAAAATACCACCTAATAAGAATAGGGGTATTACATATAACAGTTTAGATTTTTTCATATAGTTTTAAGTTAGCAATGCTCAAAAAAATGATATTTTGAGATTTAGCTAAAATTACTACAATTTATTTAGATATCAGAATTTTTGAAATTTGTATTTTTTTAGAGAAATTTTAGATGGTTTTTTAGCCACGAATTCACAAATTGGTTAAAATAACTTTAATCAATAATTTCAGTATCGATAAGAGTTGTGCTTAATAAAGTTTTGTGAACAGGACATTTTGAAGCAATTTCTTTTAAACGTTTAATTTGTTTATCATCTAAATTACCAACGAATTTTAGCTTTTTTTGAAGATGATCAAAACGTGTTGGTTTATCAACATTTAAACCTAAATCATCACTATGCTTTTTGGAGTAGGTGATGTAAACGAAAACTTCTTGTAAATCCCATTTTTTACGTTCAGCATACATTTTTAAAGTCATAACTGTACAAGCAGCCAAACCAGCACTCAAATAATCGTAAGGTGAAGGACCAAAATCATCTCCACCAATGGTTGCAGGTTCATCTGCAATAAAAGAGTGTTTTTTGGTTTGAATAGAGGTTGTAAAATTGTCTTGCAATAAGTTTAAATGCGCTACTAATTGCTCACCATCAGTTTGCATCATTTTGTTCTCTTTTTGAGGAAAATATTTATCAACCCAAGTGCCAATCATATTCCCAACATAAACGCTATCAGAAGATTTTGAAAGTAAATGATCTGCATCATCTAAACTGATAAAACTCTTTGGATGCATGGCATTTTTATAAATTTGATGCGCATTTTCTATCCCAACAATTTGATCAAAAGGAGCATGCATTACCAAAAGAGGTTTGCGTAATTCTTTGGTGATTTTTGGTAAGTCTGTTTTGCTGAAATCGCTCACAAAATCTTGGTTAATTTTAAAAGGTCTGCCACCAATTTTCACTTCAATTTCCCCTTTTTCTGGAATGTCTTCTAACCCATGAGAAAATAAATGTGTCACATGATTTACTGTTGAAGGAGCCCCAACTGTAGCAATTGCTTTGACATTTTCTAATTTTGATGCTGCCACAATTACAGCTGCTCCACCCAAAGAATGCCCAACTAATAATTCTGGTGCTTTGTAGTGTTTTGCTAAATAAGTATTCACATCTAAGAGGTCTTCTACGTTTGCAGAAAAGTGACTTTCAGCAAATTCGCCTTCGCTTTTTCCTAAACCTGTAAAATCGAAACGTAAAACGCCAAAACCATGATTTGATAAAGATCTGCTGATATTTTTTACAGCATTAAAATTACTATTGCAAGAAAAACAATGTGCAAAAATGGCAAATTGATTTGGTTTTTGATTTGCAGGTAACTCTAAATACGCTTGTAATTTTAAGCCTTTTCTATTTTCAATTTCTAATCTTACAGTATTCATTGTTTTGGTTTTTTAGGTAGTCGAATTTAAATGAGAAACTTTACTTTGATCAACTTGATTAGAAAATTTTTCTAATAAAAAAGTCAATTTTGGATTGATGTATTTTTCGCAAAAAGGTTTCTCTGGGTTTTGTTGATAATAATTTTGAAACTCATCTGTAGATGGTTTAAAATTTTTAAATTCTAAAATTTGAGTGATAATTTTAGCATCAAAATTTGGTTGTAATTCTTCAATAATTTCTTTACTTTTTTCTTGCTGATGAACATCAACATAATAAATTGCAGAACGATATTTGTTCCTAAAAGAATGATTGCTTGTGCTTTTATGTGTTGATAAATGAATTTGAATCAATGTTTTTAAATCGATTTTACTTTTATCAAAATATACAATTACAGCCTCAGAAAATGTGTTGTTTATTGCTGTGGATGCAACCCAACCTTGTTCCACTTTTGCAACACCAATTAACGATTGAAAAACGGCTTCTGTACACCAATGACAACCACCTCCAAAAGCTATTTTTGTTAATTCCATTCTAAGTTTTTTCTTTCAGACCAATAATGTTCAGCATCAGTTTTAAAAGAATTTAGAAGATTTACATCCTCAGCAGAAAGCGAAAAAGAATTTATTTTTAAATTTTCTTTTAGTTGATTAGCATTGCTTGCGCCACTTAAAACTGTACTTTTAGGTATAGTTTGCTCACAATATTTTAAAGCAATTGCATCAATACCAACATTGTGTTTTTTTGATAATTTTTCTAAAGAGACATACATTTCTTGATAATGAGTATAGCTTTTATTGCTAAAAACGCGTCCATTTGCCAAAGCTTCTTTAATAACAATTTTTTTATTTTGTTGATGAAGTTCATCAATAATTTCTAGTAAACTTTGCTCTAAAAAATTATAAGTTACTTGAAAAATAGCAAAGAATTGTTTGCCATCAACAAAAATATCTAGTGCTTTTTTTATAACTTCAACCTGATTTGTGCCTGTGGTTGTCAAACCAATTTTTAGATTGTATTCCTTTTTTAAAAAAGCCAATTGTTTTAAAACTTCTTGGTTTTCTAAAACGCCAGTTTCTAAGGTTGCAGAATGAATTTGATATACTTTTAAATAGGGCAGGAGTTGTTTTGAGAAATTCCATTGCTCATTTAATTTTGCTAAACTGTGTTCTTTAACTTCATGAACAGTTGCATTTGCATCAAAATTTGCAGTGTAAGTATATCCCCATTTTGTTGCAATTTCAATGGAATTATCGTCTTTTGTTTTTAACCAGTCTAACACTAGTTCTTCTGCCAAACCATAACCTGGAGCTGTGTCAAAATATCTAATTCCAGCATTATAAGCGTCTTCTAAAACATTAAAACTTTGTTTTCTGAATGCTGCTAAATCAGAGTTGTAAACATCATTTTGACGAACATTAATATATTGAGGCCTTCCTAAAGCTGCTGTTCCTAATCCTAAATTCATATTATTCTGTAATTTTTACACCTTTCCAAAATGCAACATAATTTTTTATATTGTTTGCAGCTTCAAAAGGTCTACCATAAAACCAAGCTGCATCTTTATTTTCTTTGCCATTTGCAACAATTGTATAATAAGAAGCTTCACCTTTCCAAGGGCAAACTGTTCTTGTTGTACTTGGTATAAAATATTCTTTTTTAATGCTATTTTCAGGAAAGTAATGATTGTTTTCTACTACAATTGTGTCTTTACTTTCTGCAATAATTTCGTTATTCCAAATTGCTTTCATAATTTTTTATTTTTGATTAAGAACTACAAGATAACATGGAGCAACCAACTTTATTTCTAGCCCATTCAGGTCTTTTTGCAAACCATTTTTGGTGTTTTGGTTGTTCATCGTAAGGTTTTTTTAAGAGTTGATATAATTCATCAATCAAAGAATAATCGCCTTTATCTGCAGCATCAATTGCTAATTGAGACATGTAATTTCGCAACACATATTTAGGATTTACTAAATCCATTTTTGTTTTTCTTTCTTCGGTTGAAATTGTTTCTTTTGCTATTCTATTTTGATAAATTTCAAACCAATTAATCCATCTCATTTTTACTTCATCAGTAATATTTTCTAAATCGTAAAAAGCATTTTCTATCAAATGAAAACCTGTTTTTACATCAGAAAAATCACTCAATAAACGAAAGAAAATGGTCATATCTGTTTCTACTAATTGCAAATTATCTTCCAAAGCTTGAATTAAGTTCATATCATTTTCATCATCAGTAAATAAACCCAATTTACTTTTCATCATTGCAAAAGATTGCGCTTCAAAATCTACTTTATATTGATTTAAAACAGCTTCTAAAGGTTCAACATCTTCAATTATTGGATACAAAGCATTTGCAAGTTGATACAAATTCCACAACCCAATATTTGGCTGATTTCCATATCTGTAGCGTTTGTTTTGTCTGTCTGTTGTGTTGGGTGTCCAACCAAAATCGAAACCTTCTAACCAGCCATAAGGTCCAAAATCGATGGTTAAACCTAAGATTGACATATTATCAGTATTCATCACTCCATGCACAAAACCAACTCTTTGCCAATCAATAATCATCTTTAAAGTACGTTCTGAAACTTCTCTAAAAAAGTTAATATAATTTTCTTTGGATGGTTTTCCTAAATGTGGAAAATGATGTTTGATAGTATAATCAACCAAAACCTTTAAATTTTTGACATCTTTTCTTGCTGAAAAAATTTCATAATTTCCAAAACGTAAAAAGCTTGGCGAAATTCGAGAAACGATGGCACCTTTTTCATAAGCAGGATTTCCATCATATAAAACATCTCTCAAAACGTTATCTCCAGACAAACTTAAGGATAAAGATCTTGTGGTTGGCACACCTAAATGAAACATAGCTTCTGCACATAAATACTCTCTTACAGAAGATCGTAAAACAGCCAAGCCATCTGCAGTTCTTGAATATGGAGTTTCACCTGCACCTTTTAATTGTACTTTCCAGTTTTTATGTTGATGCTCAACTTCAAATAAATTAATGGCTCTTCCATCTCCTAATTGTCCTGCCCAATTGCCAAATTGATGTCCTCCATAACACATAGCAAAAGGCTTTGTATCTGGATAAACTTCATTTCCTGTAACTATATTTTTAAAGAATTCAGATTTAGATTCTTCTTTGGTAATTCCAAGTTCCTGAAGCATTTCTTCAGAAACGTGTAACACTTTTGGATTTGCAGTTTTTTTTGGTTCTACAAAACTAAAAACAGCTTCAGGAACTTGTCTTCTTGAGTTTTCAAGAATTTTATCCGAAGGTAAATTTTCTGTAAATGTATTTTTTAAGTTTAGTTTCAAAAATTTGTATTTTAAAAACGCTTCAAGTTTTTAAAACTCAAAGCGTTTGTTTTAAGCTAATTTATCAGCATATAATTTTCTTAATTTCGCCAATTTTGGTTCAATTACATAGGTGCAATATCCTTGTCTTTTATTATCTATATAATAATTTTGATGTTCTTTTTCAGCAACATAAAAAGTTGGTAAAGCACTTAATTCAGTTACAATTTTATTGGAATAATACTCTTGAACTTGTTTTAAAACTTCTGCTGCAATTTTTTGTTGATGTTCATCATGATAATAAATAACAGATCTATACTGAGTTCCTCTATCTGCACCTTGTTGATTTAAGGTTGTAGGATCGTGAGTGGTCATAAAAATGATTAATAAATCTTGATATGACAGCACATTTGCATCAAAAGTAATTTGAATAACTTCTGCATGACCAGTTAAACCTGAGCAAATTTCTCTGTAGGTTGGTTTGCCTGGAGCATTACCACCTGCATAACCAGAAACTACTTTTTCTACGCCTTTTACTTTTTGAAAAACTGCTTCTGTACACCAAAAACAGCCACCACCAATTGTGGCAATTTGTATGTTTTTACTCATTTTATAATTTTGCAATGGGTTTAAAGCCCTTGTTGTATTTGAAATAACTATTTTACATCTAAAACCATCGATTCAGAATTTATGCAATAGCGTAAACCACTTGGTTCTGGTCCATCAGGAAAAATGTGTCCTAAATGAGCATCGCAAGCATTGCAAAGCACTTCAACTCTAATCATGCCTAAAGTTGTGTCTTTCACATATTTTATAGCATTTTCTTTAATTGGTTGTGTAAAACTTGGCCAACCAGAACTAGATTCGAATTTAATGGTAGAATCGAAAAGTGGTGTGTTACAACACACACAATTGTATTGCCCTTCATCATAAATACTACATAATTCGCCAGAATGTGGTCTTTCTGTTCCTTTTAATCTTGTAATTCTGAATTGCTCTTGTGTTAATTGAGCTTTCCATTCTTTCTCAGTTTTTTGAACTATTTTATCTGGAGTTGGGTTTCCTTTAGTTGCGAAACTAATTACATCTTTCCATGTTAACATATTGTTTTCTCTTTTCTAAATTAATAAGATTTTCTTTAAAATTTAGTCGAAAAAACAGTTATCATCTTACAGATAACTATCAACTAAATATTCTTACATTTGAACTTTAAATTTACAATAAAATAGATAAAATTATTTGTTTATTTTTGTTAAAAATTATACCATGAGCGCACTAATTGTTGAGGTTGAAAAATATGTTTATAGTCTATTGAATGAAAAATTACATTCAAATTATCTGTACCATAATTTAGCTCACACACAGAGGGTTGTAGAGAATGCTAGAGAAATTTCTGAAAACATAGAGGTTACTGTTATTGATGTTGAAAATTTAGAGATTGCAGCTTGGTTTCATGATGTTGGTTTTATAGAAAGTGGAGAAAATCACGAAGAAAAAAGTGTTAAAATAGCTGTTGATTTTTTAAAATCGCATAATTTATCTGAAGATAGATTGGAAATAATTACAGCGCTTATTTTAGCTACTAAAATGAATTCTGTGCCTAAAACAATTTTAGAGAAGATTTTAAGAGATGCAGATGCTGCTCATTTAGCTTCTAAAAACTTTTTCGATTATAACGCTTTGTTAAGGAAAGAGTGGGAGTTAGTGTTAGGTAAAAAGTATAAAAATAAAGAATGGATTGCTTTAAATTTATCATTTTTAACGCAAAAACATCGTTATTATACTGATTATGCTCTAAAAAATTGGACGAAGGATAAAGAGAAAAATTTATCGAAAATTTTAAAAAATCAAAAGAAATTTAAAAAAGATAATAAGAAATTTCAGCAAAAAGAAGAGGCTTTAAATATCAAGAAAAACAAAAGTCTTGTGCCAGAAAGAGGTGTAGAGACCATGTTTAGAGTAGCCTTGAGAAACCACATTACCTTAAGTGATATTGCAGATACCAAAGCCAATATTTTGCTTTCTGTAAATGCAATTATCGTTTCTTTGGCGCTTTCTAGTTTACTTCCAAAATTAGACAATCCATCTAATTCTCATTTATTTATACCAAGTATTATTTTTATCATATTTACAGTAATTTCTATAGTTTTATCAATTTTAGCAACAAGACCAAACGTTACTGAAGGTAAATTTACTAAGGAAGATGTTGCAAATAAGAAGGTTAATTTATTGTTTTTTGGTAATTTTCATCAAATGAAATTAGAAGATTTTGAATGGGGGATTACTGAAATGATGCAAGATAGAGATTACCTTTATGGATCTTTAACTAAAGATTTATACTTTTTAGGATTGGTTTTAAATAGAAAATATAAGATATTAAGAGTTACTTATACCGTTTTTATGACAGGTATCATAGTAAGTGTTTTAGCTTTTGCTTTTTCTTTTTATTTTCAGGAAATGGTTGTTTAATTCGTTATTTCCTTAATTAAATCATTAAAAGTAATTACTTTTTTCTCGTCGAAATCTTCTTGATAAATAACTTCTACTCGCAAAGCTTTTAAGCCAGCAGCACCTTGTAAAACTTCTAACTCTAAAAACTCTAATTTACCTAATTGTTTTTTAGATTGTAAGAAGTTTATGTATTTAATATACTCCAATGCATCTTTGTCTTGTGAGTAAACAATTGCTATTTTACCAGGTACAGTTAAACGTTCTTCAGTGTTTTTAATGAAGGCTTTATCAATACGTTTTTTAATAATTTCGTAACGAATATTGTAAGCTCCATCAACATCAAACTGCTTTTCATCCATTCTAAATTTAATGGCCATAGAATTACTATGCACTAAAATTAGGGAAGCAACTCTTAACTCATTTTTCATTTTTTTACGAAGAGAATAGGCAATATTTTCCATTTCGCAAGTAGTTTGCAATTGCCACAAACGTAAATTAAATAAATAAATTTCGTTAAAAACTCTTGTTTTGTTGATAGAAGCACCAATGTACATGTTGTATTCTACACCATCAGTTTTGTATCTTTCAAAATAATGAGGAAACATATCCTGAACCTGCTTTTGTTTTTTATCAATATAAGAAGCCAGTTTATCGTTTAGTAATGTAACACTATCTTCATATTCCTTTCTTTTCTCATAAACAACGCCTAAATCTTTATCCAAACGATTCATATACACATTAACTTTGATGGCTAATTGTGCATTCATTTTTTTAATATGACTAAAAACAGGATAAATCTCACGATTTAAAAAGTCTAGAATAGTTACTTCATCACCTGCATTTAAACCGTCTTTAACATCTTTTAAAAAGGATGCTACTCTAAACATTAATTCTTTATAAATAGGAAGATTTTCTGTTTTACATGCATCTTTTAAAACATCGATAGCTAAAGATAATTGCGTGATTAAGTCTTCTTGAATAGCTTCATTTCTTGCATCTGAAGAACCTTTAATATCACTTTGACCAAATAAAGGATACACTTCTTTAAAAACGATTTCATCTAATTTAGCATTCTCATTTGTTTGAGATTCTAAATGATATTTTTCAGCAGCTTCATAAAAACGCCATTTTACTGAATTATGAATAGATGTGTAATTTTCTTGAATAGTTGCTTCTAATACATTTTGGCGTTCTTCTGATGTTCTTTTAACAGCAGCTTCAAAGACAGGAATTATATCTTTTAATTTGTTAATATTTACAGAGTTTAAATCGTATGCTCTTGGTGATGCAATTTCTAATAATGCTAAATCTCCATTAGAAGTTGCTTTTATTGGTATTATGATAATGCTTTGAATTCCAGAATCATATAAATTTTGATAAAAAGGATTTTTATCAGTTTTTATTCCATAATTATTAACATCAGAAATTATGAAAGTTTCATGATCTATAAATACTTTTTGTATAAAGTTGCTACAGAAATAAGAGTTATCGCAATTAATTTCCTCTGCATTTTTAAGGATTAAGCTACTTGATTTTTTTACAATCGTTTCACAAACTTTAGAACTTGATTTGTCGAAAATTGAATATCCTAAAAGTAAATCTTTAAGGCTGTAAAAATCTCTTAAGTTATTTTGAAGTTTATAGATTAAATTATCATCACCAGCTAATAAATTTGCTTTGATAGATGAAATCATTTCCTCAGCAGTAACATCAAATAAATTTATGATGCCAAATCCTTTAAAAACATAACTATCTTTAGGGAATTTTTCTCTCCAAATATTTATGTTATCAAAATTGTTTAGTAATTCTTTAAAATCTTTTTCTGTTAATTTTGGAGCATTTTCTGTGGCGTAAATTTCAGAAAAATCACCATTAAAAGCGGCTCTATAATATTTCATTGTTCCTAATTTTTTATCAGGAATATCAAAATAAAAAGGTCTTTTTGTATCTACTTTATAATTATATACATATTCTAAAATAAACGTACATGCAATAATATACATATCGTTTTCTTCAAAATTTCTTACAGTTAATTGATAGTCTTTTCCTGCGTTTTCTAAAATATTCTCAAAACGAGTTGTAAATTTAAAAGAGGTGAATGAAAAAGGAATTGCAGCTGCTTTAATTTCGTTCGTTAATAAAGCCTCTGGGAATAAAGGGTCTAATAAAATATTTATTTGAGGATAATATTTTTCTAATAATTTTAAATCTGAAAAACCATCTTTTAGTTCAGGGAATTCCTCTAGTTCTTTTATAAAATCTAAAGCAGATTTATGAAATGGATGTGTATGATAATCTAAATGCGCATATTTTTCATAAAAGCCAAAAACTTTATTGAAGGAAATATTTAGTTGCATTGGTAATTCAACTTCTGAAAAAAAATTAGATTCTAAAATTTTCATATTTTGATATTTGTAAGATAGAAATATATTAGACGTACTTTTTGCATTAAAGTTACAAAAAACATTTTGTTTTATGTATTTGCTCTAAAATACAAAAATCAATAAAAATAACGAGGCTAATTTAAAATTACCATCCTTATTTTTATTGATTAAAAACTTTTATTTAAATGTATAAACAAATAAAAGTTATTCCATATCTGGTTGTTTTATACTTGGATCCCATTTTTTTAATTCATTCTTAATTGCTGTAGTTACTTCTTGATCATCTTTTATATACCAGCTTACAGCCTTGTATGTAGTAGAAGGATCACTAGAATAATGGAAAAACACAATAGAAGTTACGTAAGGATATTTGGTGTAAAAATTTTCAAAAGTATCTCCAAACCATTTTGCTCTGCTTCCTCCAGGTTTTAAAGAACCAAATTCGGCAATCATAATTGGCTTATAAAAAGCAGCTAATTGCTCGTAATAATTTCCGAAAATTTGCTCAAAAGTCCACCAATCACTCCAACTTGTACTGGTACCATAATTTAAAGCTCCTGTTGCAACAACATCTACATAATCGGTTCCTGGGTAATATTCTTTAAATTTTCCATATGTTAAATGTGGACTCCAAACCCAAATTATATTTGTAGCTCCAACTTCTTCAAAAACATCTCTAACATGTTTAAATGCAGCAACATATTCTGATGGATCGTTGTTTTGAGGTCCCCAAGGATAACGATATGGGTCATTCATTTCATGACCAACTCTTAAGTAAATAGGATAGCCAACTTTAGCAGCTTCTTTTGCCCATTCTTTTATATATTTATCATAATGTCCTTCTGCAACAGCAGTTAAACCATGATTATCTCTTTGCTCTGGAGCTTTAATTTTAGGGAAGTTTTCTTGAGAAAATTTACCAAACCAAGGTTCCCAAGTAATCATTGGTATAGAACCTATTCTATTAATTGCATTCACTTCATTATTAGGAAATTTATATTCTTGGCCTTCTCCCCAAGCTTTATAAATGTGGATAATAGGAAATGTAATCGCTAAAGAATCTTCTAAATTGATGATATTTTCATAAGATTCACCTTTACTATCATCAGAAGCACCAAAAAGAATGTATTTAGTTTTTAATAAAGCAAATTTATTTTTTCGTTGATCTTTAAACCAACTTAATTTTTGATCTCTGTTATGCTCTCTTTTTTCTAAAATGTTATCATGTTCAAAATCTTGAACCATATCACTCATGTTTTCTAAAAGGCCACCTAAAGGTCCTTTAGAGTTTTTGCTGATG
This sequence comes from uncultured Polaribacter sp., assembly GCA_963977615.1. GTDB lineage: Bacteria > Bacteroidota > Bacteroidia > Flavobacteriales > Flavobacteriaceae > Polaribacter. The sequence continues at coordinate 36,994 of CAXBPL010000018.1, forward strand.
GCTGCTAAACCATAAATAACAAAATAACCAATAACTAAAGCAATTATTACGTTAAAAAGTCTTTTAAAAGTTTTTTTGGATGATCCCATAATTATGATTTGTTTATAACGATTTCTATGCCTTTTTCTATACTAATAGCTGGTTTGAAACCAATAATTTTTTTAATTTTTGAATTGTCTCCTATCATTTCCCAAACTTCATGATCTCTGTAAGGAATTGCTCCCAACATAATTTTGGCTTTGGTTTTCATAGTTGAATTTACAGCGGATGCTAAAGTACTTAATTTTGTTCCTTCACCACTACAAACATTCATAGTTTCTCCATAAGCATTTGTGTTTTGTGCAGATAAAATTAAGGCACTAACAACATCACTAACATATAAAAAATCTCTGACTTGTTCTCCTTTTGTCATTAAAAAATCTTTTTCACTTTTTAAGGAATTAATCATCTGAGGAATAAAAAATTCTTCAGGCATGTTTTCTCCATAAAAATTGAAAACTCTTAAATTCGTAAATTTTTTCTGATGATTAGTACAGTAAGTTTGAATTAACATTTCTGCATTAATTTTACTTAAAGAGTAGGGTGATACTGGTTTAGGAATTTGATTTTCTTGAAATGGAGATTCATTATTACCATAAATTTCACTAGAAGAGGTAAAGATAAAATGTGCATCTATGCCTTCTAAAGATTTTAAAATATTTAAAGTTCCTTGCACATTTACAGCTGCCATATTTTCGTAGATAGAAAAATCTCTATTTCTGCTAATATTAGCTGCTAAATGATAAACAATATCTGGTTTTATTTTTTGGATGATGGTATTAGTTTCCTCAAAATTAGTAATATCAACTATAAATTGAGAGTTTGATGCTTCACAATTTCTAGAAATTATAAATACATCAGCTTCTTGTTCTTTTAAGGCTTTTACTAAAAAACTCCCTAAATATCCATTTCCGCCAACAACTATTACTTTTTTATCTTTTAAATTTATAATGCCCATAGAATATTTGCTGCCTTTGCATCTGATATATATTCCTCTAAATCAGCATGAGACAAAATTTTATTGTTTTCGTAATATTCTTTGTACCAAGTGATTGTTTTATCAATCGTTTTATCAATTCCCCAAACAGCTTTCCACTTTAATTTTTTATTAGCTTTTGAGCAATCTAACATCAATAAATTTGCTTCATGATGTTCATCTGTATTTTTACTGATTTCAATTTGGATGTTACTCCAATATTCGTGAGATAATTTTACAATATCTCCCACTTGTAAGTTGCTGTTATTATCTGGACCAAAATTCCAACCTTCAGCTGCAGAAATATCTTTTTTAAGTAATTTCCAACCTAATGTTAAATAACCACTTAATGGTTCTAAAACATGTTGCCAAGGTCTTGTTGCTAAAGGGTTTCTAATTAAAACAGCTTCGTTATTTGCAGTTGCTTTTATGATGTCTGGAATCAATCTATCTACAGCCCAATCACCACCACCAATTACATTTCCTGCTCTTCCACTTGCTAATAATACTTCGTGTTTATTACCAAAATCTTTAGGATTAAAATAAGAGTTTCTATAAGAGGATGTTAGTAATTCTGAACATCCCTTAGAAGCACTGTAAGGATCATAACCACCCATTGGCTCATTTTCTCTATAACCCCATTCCCATTCCTTATTTTCGTAACATTTATCTGTGGTAACATTTACAATAGCTTTTACAGAAGGTGTTTTTCTACATGCTTCAAAAATATTTAAAGTTCCCATTACGTTTGTAGAAAATGTTTCTACAGGATCATCATAAGATCTTCTTACTAAAGCTTGTGCTGCTAAATGAAATACAATATCTGGCTGAACTTCTTGGAAATACTTATCTAAAACATCTGCATTTCTAATGTCGTTTATCTTTTCTTCTATATCAAGTTTTAATAAACTTAAATGATTTATATCATCTTCATTTTCTAAAGAAAAACCATAAACTTTAGCACCCATTTGTTTTAACCAAAGGGCTAGCCAAGTTCCTTTAAAGCCTGTATGACCCGTTAAAAGAACTTTTTTATCTTTATAAACTCCTTCAAAAAGAGATTCGAAATTTACCATGTTTTCCAAGGAGCTTTATTGTCTGCCCATTTAGACTCTAACTCATTTTTATCTCTTAAAGTATCCATAGGTTTCCAAAAACCTGTGTGTTTATAGGCCGCTAAAAGTTTGTCGTTAGCAATGTTTTCTAAAGGACTTCTTTCAAATATTGTAGCATCATTTTCAAGATAATCGAAAACGATAGGATCACAAACAAAGAAACCACCATTAATCCAAGCTCCATCTCCTTTAGGTTTTTCCATAAAGCTGTTAATAACATTACTTTCTACGTTAATATCTACAGCACCAAATCTACCTTCTGGTTGAACACAAGTCATGGTTACTTTCTGAGAATGACTTTTATGAAAATCTACAAGTTCTCCAATATTTACGTTACTCACACCATCTCCATAAGTCAACATAAATGGTTCATCTAAATATTTGGCAGCTCTTTTAATTCTTCCACCAGTCATTGTATGTAAACCTGTGTCTAAAACTGTTACTTTCCAGTCTTCTGTTTTAGAATCTAACGTTGTCATTGTGTTATTTGTCATATCAAACTCAACATCAGATTGATGTAAGTAGTAATTAGCAAAATATTCTTTGATTACATAAGATTTATAACCTCCTAAAATTACAAAATCATTAAAGCCATAGCTAGAATAATGTTTCATGATGTGCCAGATAATTGGTTTATCACCAATTTTTACCATAGGTTTTGGAATTGAGGCTGTTTCCTCACTTAATCTGGTACCAAACCCACCTGCTAAAATTACTACTTTCATGTTTTCTGCTATTTGTTAGTTATTTTTTATTTTGATTTTTTTATCTGCTGATACTACTACTTTACTCCAAGCATTTTCTGCTTTGATATATAAAGATTTAAAAGCAGCTCCAATACCACCTAAAAATTGCACGAAAGCAATCATAGCAAAACCTATCATTGCCCACGTTTTTTGGGCTGTAAGAATCAATTCACTTTCAGGAATGTAATACCTTCTTTCTATATACAAGCCAATTAACATCAATAAAAATATAATACAATATAATATTAATGGTTTTACAAAAGGATTCATAAACCCTTTTACAGCTATTTTTGCTGTGGGAATATAAGGAATTTTTTTATTAATTAACGTTAAGTAGAATGCGTAAGTAAATACAGGCCAGCAAGAATATTTTAAAACCATACCTCTCCAATGGATTCCTCTTTCTGTTTTTTGATCACACAAAAATCTTTGAGCATACCCATAAATTAAAATAGAAATTAATAGTATTGGTGTTCCAAGTACAATAAACTCGGTAAAATCCATACTTGCAGGACTTATTTTTGTTGTGAAAAATAATAATGGAACAAAAATAAAGAAAGCTGTTATAGGACCAAATAAGTAATAAGTTCCTATTGATAAATAAGATAATTTTTGCCAAAAAGTAAGGTTTTTTAAAGTTGATGGAATTTCATCAAACAATAATTCAAAAACACCTCTTGCCCATTTTAACTGTTGTTTACAAAAGGATGTAAAATCTTCAGGGACTAAACCACGACTTACAATTACAGGATTATAGATAGATTGCCAACCTTTTGCATGGATTCTTAAAGATGTTTGTAAATCTTCGGCTAAACCTTGAGCATGACCACCAATACTTTCTAAGGCTTTTCTTCTAAAAGTACAATTTGCACCTATGGCAACTGCACTTCCATATCCATTTAAACCCATTTGAGTTGGTCCATAAAAGGTATACGTTTGTTCTGCAGCACCTTTTGCTGTAAAAGAACGATACATGTTATAATACCCTTGGCTTACTTGAACAAAACCAACTTTTTCATCTTGGAAAAATCCTAATGTTTGATCTAAAAAATTTGGAAAAACAATATGATCTGGATCTAATATTAAAATAAATTCTTCTTTTGTTCTTTTTAGTGTTTCATTTATTTTACCTGCTTTTGCTCCAGGTAAATTTGCTAAATTTAACCATACAACATCGTGTTCTTTTGCTAATTCTTTAAAAGCGACATCTTCTGTACTATCTAATAGATAAGTTGTGTGTGGATAATTTAAGTTTTTTAGTGCCTTAAAAGTGTTTTCAAACATCGATAAAGGTTCTCCAGGAGCAGATGTTGTAAAAACAGCGACACTTAAATTTTTTTCTGGTACAGGAACTTCTTTCGGTTTTTTAATTCGTAAATAATTTATCCAAATTAATCCAACTCTAATAATTCCGTATAAAAAAAAGAGACTTAATATTACAAAGAGAAAAAGATTGGAAATATGTTCGCCTCTAAACCACCATTCAATTAAATTAAACATACTTAAAAGCCCAGCAAATGTTAAGCCTAAAAAAATAGCCTTATCAAAGCCAGTAACTTTTTTAGCTTCCTTAAATTTAAATAAATCGTTTCGTAGTTTTGAATTCATTAAAATCTATAATTCAATCCTAAATTAATATTATTTCTGTCATAAAAAAAAGTTTCTTGAAAAGTGTACATTGCATTAATTCCAAAATTGTTAGATACAGCATAATTTATAGAACCTTCAATTTCTGTATAAGAAAAAGTTTCGTCGTAAAAACCACCTATTTCAAAATTGCCTGGAGTTACTTCACTAGAATATGGGTTGCTAACAGAAGCTTGTATGCCATAATTTAACTTTGCTTTAATCGTTAAATTTTTTGTGGGTTTAAAATTTGTTATAAAAAGCGCAGAGTGAACTTCTTGTTCTTTTGGAGTAAAATAGGGATCGTAAATTCCTACACCTTCGTTATCATATATAAATAAAATATTTTTAGAATCTGAAAAATTGTAACCATAACCAGCCTGAAAGCTAAACTTATAAAGTTTAATAGGTTGTGATACAATGTAAGCTCCAAATAATTTTATATTGTTATCATCTTCATAAAATTGTTGATTATAAGCTGCATGAATAGCTACATATTTATGATTATAATCAAACTCTCCAAAAACATTTTGGTTTGTTAAATTGAATGTAGTACTTGCAATTGTGCTTAATAAACTATTTTTAGAATAACCGAAATTTAGTGATACTTCTTGGCTTAACTGTTGTGAAAATCGAATGCCACCCAACCAATCTGTTTCACCAGAAAAATTTTTATAAACACCACCAGTTACGTTTATTTTTAAGCCTACTTCATAAAAATGAAATTTGTTATGCAGCTTAGCAATTAAGGCTTGTTCTGATTGTGGAGAAAAATTATAGTTAGAAACTTCTAACTTAGGATTTAAAAGTTTAGAGATGTATTTTTCTAAAGATAGGTGTTGTGCAAAATATTCTAAAGGTTGTGAATCTGTTTGATATTCAAAATTAGCTTTCACATAAAAAGCAGTTAATTCTTTTATTTGATTTGATAAATTGTCTATAATATTTGTTTCTGGATATATTTCTTTAATCTTAGCAACATTTTCTCTTGCCGTTTTTACATCACCATTCCAAAAACTAATATTTGCTTGCATTAATAAAAACTCAACATCTTTTGAATCTTCTGCTATATATTTTGATAAGATAACTTCAACTTCATTTAATTTTCCGTTTTCGTATAAAAATCTGGCGTAATCTTTTTGTAAATTTTTGTTATTAGGAGAAAGGGAAATTGCTTTTTTAAATTTAGCTTCAGCTTCTATTTTATCATTATTTAAAGATAATACATGAGCATACAACCAATTTATATTTAAGCTTTCGGAAAAACGATTGTAATTTTTAGATAAAATTGATAAAGCTTTATCGAATTCTTTTAGTGTAACAAATTCTTTTGCTTTTTTAAATAATTCATCTTCAGTAATTTCTGTAGAAGTTGTGTAGTTTGTTGTAGTCGTTTTAATCGGTTGATTTTGAGAAAGAGCAACGATGTAAAAAAACATAAAAAGGCATAAACTACTATTTTTAAGTGATTTAAAAACAGCACTTAGCTTCAATAAGTTCATCATTATTTTTGATATTTTTATATTTTGAAGGGGAATGAACTATATATTAATTACAAATATATATATTTTTTCAAAATAACTCTTTAATTTCTTAAAGAGTTTTGTTTAATTTAAATGCAATGATTTTTTCTTATTTTCATAATTTCTTCAGTTATAAATAGTCCTTAGATAATACTGACACAATTTAAAATTGATGCAATTATGTTGGCTTATACTACTTTACATCAAAAAAAAACAGTCTAACTTTTAGTAAGACTGTTTTATATCAATAAGAAAATTAGTTATATTTTAAAGTGCTGTTATAGAGCTGAAATCTTTCCATATATCAGCATTTTGGTAACTATTTACAGAACTAGAAGGTACTTTTAAGTCGATACCACTTGTTGTAACAAATTCAAAAACATTTGCATTAATCGTTATTGGATTTGGCACACTTACATTCATGTTTTTTAAACCATTACAATTATAAAAAGCTTGTTCACCAATACTTGTAATAGTATTAGGAATGTTTATAGTTGTTAAACTAGTACATTGAAAAAACGCTTGTTTTGGAATACTTGTTATGGTATTAGGAACATCAAACGTAGTTAAGCTAAAGCAATTACCAAAAGCAGTTTCTCCTATTGTAGTTAAAGTGCTTGGAAAGTTTATTTTAGTTAAACTGCTACAATTGTAAAATGCAATATTTGGTATAGAAGTTACACCTTCAGGAATCGTTAATTCACTAAGACTATTACAACCAGCAAAAGCTCCATTCTCTATACTTGTTACACTACTTGGAATGTTAATTTCAGTTAAGCTACTACAGTTAAAAAAAGTAGTTGCTGCTATAGTTGTTAAATTAGTTGGTAAATCAAAATTTTTCAATTGAGGGCAATTACCAAATGCACTGCTACCAATACTTGTAATACTGTTAGGTAAAACAATTTCTTCTAGAGTAGCACACGCATAAAAAATACTACTTCCAATACTTGTTACTCCATTTGGAATGTTAACTTCTTTAAGTGATGAGCACTCATAAAAAAGATTGTTTGGTAAACTTGTAATATTATCAGGAATAACAGCTTTGGTTAAGTTAATACAAGCACCAAAAGCAGATTCTCCAATAGAAGTTACAGTTGCTGGAATATTAATTTCTTTTAATACACTACATTCATAAAATGCTGATGAACCTATTGTAGTAATATTATTTGGAATTGTAAAGTTTTCTAAACTATTACAAGCATAAAACGTTTCATTAGGTATGGTTGTAAAAGTATTAGGAAAAGTAATATTTGTTAAACTAGCACACAAACCAAAAACAGAAGTTCCCATATTTGCATTTACAACACTGCTAGGAATTGTAACATTATTTAAACTGCTACAATCATAAAAAACACTGTTTCCTATACTTGTAATGTTGCTTGGAATTGTAATATTTGCTAAACTTCGATTACTTGCAAAAAGACCATCTGATAAATGAGAAGTCCCTGCAGGAATGTTAATTGTAGATAAACTGATACATCTACCAAAAGCATCATGCCCAATTTCTGTAACAGAATCTGCAATATTTACACTCGTAATTGCTTGAGAATCGTAAAAAGCTAAATTACCTACACTTGTTACGCTGTTTGGAATCGTAACACTGGTAATGTTATAAGTATATGCAAAACCTTCGTCTACAATACTTGTAACACTATAATTTATGTCAAATTGATCGATAGTTTCTGGGATCTCTAATGCACCTGAAGGACCATCGTCTGTATTTTTTTCTACAGATACTTCATTTTTGCTTGCATCTGTAATCGTATATTTAAAAGTTCCATCATTAAAAACAGTTCCTAATGCTGGTCCTGTTGGTGGAATAACATTTACACTTACAGTAGCAGAAGAAGTATCTCCAGTACTATCCGTAATTGTATAATCAAAAGTATCTGATCCGTTAAAATTATTTTCAGGATTGTAATCTATAGTGTCATCTGTAGGATCATTTGGAGTTCCTGCATTATTTACAGCTATGGTTGCACCGTTTATTGTTGTCGAAGAAAGTGTTGAAATTGAGCCTGAATTAGGGCCATCATTACCAAAACTATCATTTGCTAAAACATTAATATTAACAGCCGTATTTTCGTTTGTTGAAGAAGAATCATCAACTGCAGTTGGAGTATCGTTCATTTCTTCTTCTTCTGTTTTTGGACTCGTACATCCTGAAAAAACTAAAGAGAAAATTACAAATGCATAAAGAATTTTTTTCATTTTTTTTGTTTGAGGTTTCAATCACAAATATATTTAAATATTGCTCAAAAAGCGTTTTTTTTAAAATATTCGAAGACTAATTACACTTTTTGATATAAATATGTGATATTTTATAGTTTATTTTTTGAAAATTAGTAATGAATCTGAATTCATATATTAAGATAAAAAATCTACGAGAATTAATTTTTATTGGTTTTCTATGATTGAGTCTGTCATTATTTTAGAATTTTCAAAAATAGAATCTTTTATTTTTTGTTGATTGATAAAGGTGCTGTCTGTTTTTATATATTCCTTAGCTTGTTCTGAGCTCATTTCTAAAAAAGGAGGACAGTCAAAATAGGTCTTTTCATACTCAAAATTTGTGAGCATTGTTTTATTCCAAACACTTAAATCTTTAAAAACTGATGCCACCATTGGTAGTGCTGTATTTGCTCCAGAACCCATATTGGTACTTTTAAATTGCGCTCTTTTATCAAAAGTACCAACCCAAGAACCAACCACAATTTCTGGAGAACAGGCAATAAACCAACCATCTCCATTGTTTTGAGTTGTTCCTGTTTTGCCAATTAAATTAAAAGGAATCGCATAATTTTGAATGCGAGAAGCTGTGCCTTCTGTTAAAACAGATCCCATCATTTGTTGTAATTTTTTTACATTCTGTTCACTTGCAACTCGATTGCTGTAAGTTGGTTTTGCTTGGTATAAAATAGTTCCTTTATCATCTTCAATACGCTCAATTGCATAAGGTTTTATACGTTTACCACCATTTGAAATACTTGCATAAGCAGTAACCATATCAAAAAGAGAAATAGTTCCAGTTCCTAAAACAATAGAGGGTACTTTGGGTAATGTTGCTGTAATTCCCATTTTTTCTGCCAATTTTTGAACAGGTTCTATACCAACTTCCATCTGAATTCGAACCGAAATCGTGTTTACAGAGTTTGCTAATGCACCATACATACTGTAACTTCCTCCATATTTTCCACTCGAATTTCTTGGTTGCCAGTTTTCGTAATCTTTATAAGTTCTCAAGTTATTATCATAAAAATCACAAGGGTTTTTACCTTTTTCGAGTGCTGCTAAATAGGTTATAGGCTTAAAAGTAGAGCCTACTTGTTTTTTCTCTAAAATATTATCTTTTTGACTCATTCCATAATCGATACCTGCAACATAGCCCAAAATTCTTCCATTTTGGCTGTTAATTGTAAGTAAGCCAGTGTGCAATCTGTTAATAGCTGTTGCAATAGAATCTTTTAAAGATTGTAATTTTTGATCATTTCCTAAAGGAAGCGTAAAATGTTTTCGTTGTTTTTTTTCTGATGAAAGTCGTTCTATTTCAACATCACTTTTACCTTCGGATTTCCATTTTTTCACAATATTTGTTTGATAAAGCAATTTTTTGAGCAAGGCTTCTTTTCCTCCTTCTGTACTAAGAGCGTCCCAATGTAAGTCCATCAATTTCTGAAGATTTATCATTTGTCTTAACATTGCTTTTTCGCTCGATTTTTGTACAGAACTATTTAAGGTGGAATATATTTTTAAACCATCTGTTTCTAAATTGTAAATACGCCCATCTTTTGCTGGGTTTTCTTTTGCCCAAGTATTAAATTCAGTATTTATATATTCTTTAAAATAAGAATTTAATGATGATAATTTTTTGGGTTCTTGGTAATTTAATTTTAAGGGTGTCTGTGCTTTTTGTTGTTCATCAATAGATAAATAATTATATTTAACCATTTGTTGCAGTACAACATTTCTTCTTTTTGTTGCACGTTCAGGGTTTTTCCTAGGATTGTAAAATGTTGGTGCTTTTAGCAAACCTACAAGTGTAGCACATTCAGCAATTGATAATTTTGCTGGAGGTTTGTTAAAAAAACGAAACGCAGCTTTTTCTATTCCGTAAATGTTTTCGCCAAAAGTTACTGTATTTAAATACAGCAATAAAATTTCATCTTTTGTGTAAATTTTCTCTAATTTTCTTGCAATAAAAATTTCTTTAATTTTATTGATAGGTGTAGAAAATAAAAAATGATTTTTCCTGCCAAATGTATTTTTTGCTACTTGTTGTGTTAATGTACTTCCACCACCAGCATTTTGTCTCAAGATTACCGATTTTATAAAAACGCGGCCATAACTTTTATAATCAACTCCATTGTGTTCGTAGAATCTATTATCTTCAGTTGCAATTAAAGCATCTTTTAAGGCTTTTGGTATTTGTGTACTATCTATATTCGATCTATTTTGAAGATAGTAAAACCCAATTTGTTCTTTATTACTTGCGAAAAGTGTAGACGTAAGTGGTGTTTTAAGTTGTAGTAAGAAATCTTTTGTAGGTAATTTTCCAAAAACTCCTGCATACGTAAGTGTTACTAATAAAACTACAAAACAGAAAACGAAAGCAATTAAGTAAAATAAACTTTTAAAAGGATGTTTTTTTATAAAGAAAAAAACTCTTTTTAATTTCTTCTTTAATATTTCTAAAACATTAAATTTCATAAAAGTGATTCTTAATTATAAATAACATGTTTTCTATTATTAACGAAAATTTAAACTAACTATTTTATTGTTTGTACAATAGGTGTTTAGTTTATGCTAAATTATTAAAAAAAAGAGTGCAAAAATTAAAGTTATGAAACTAAATACTAAACTTTTCTATGTTTAAATATTCTCTTTATAGATAATGTAATACTTAGTTTTAAGTATAAAACAGTATAATATAAAAACAAAAAAGTCAAAACAATTAAGTTTTGACTTTTATTTTGTAGCGGGAACTGGACTCGAACCAGTGACCTTCGGGTTATGAGCCCGACGAG
>CAXBPL010000019.1:0-46749 GCA_963977615.1 uncultured Polaribacter sp.
CTTTAGGAATGGATTTAGAGGATGATAGCATCCAAGGAACTCCAAAAAGAGTTGCAAAAGCGTTTGTAAACGAGTTGTTTATGGGGTTAAATCCAAAAAACAAACCAGTTCCATCAACTTTCGACAACAATTATAGTTATGGTGAAATGTTGGTAGAAAAAAACATTGTGGTCTATTCTACTTGCGAGCATCATTTATTACCAATTATTGGTAGAGCACATGTTGCTTATATTTCTGATGGTAAAGTAATTGGTTTATCAAAAATGAACAGAATTGTAGAGTATTTTGCAAAAAGACCACAAGTACAAGAGCGTTTAACAATGCAAGTTGTGCAAGCAATGCAAGAAGCTTTAGGTGTAGAAGATGTTGCATGTGTTATTGATGCAAAACATTTGTGTGTAAATTCTAGAGGAATAAAAGATATAGAAAGCTCAACTGTAACTGCAGAGTTTGGAGGTAAATTTAAAGAAAGAGATACCAAAAACGAGTTTTTAAATTACATAAAAATGGATACAAATTTTTAACAAAACCTGAATTTATTTCAGATTCTTTAAAATATAAAAAACCGTTTAGATTTATTTCTAAACGGTTTTTTTGTTTTTGAAAATACAGTTTGTCACTATTTAAGTGTCTTAAATAGTGGTAATTAAATTTTATGTTTTTTTTCGGTACTATAATTTGCTAGGATAAATTTGGTTTTAGTAGTAAAAAACCTGACAGGTCTAAAACATAAAAATCCGTTTAGAAAATTAACTTTCTAAACGGATTTATTTTTATTCAATTTGTCAAGCTGTAAGCTGCTAAGAGTAAGTAAGCTCTAAAGATTCTTTCAGAATGACAAACTTGTGTATTGAAACTTTATGAGATTTCTCAATCGCTTAAAAAAGCTCATTTCGAAAAGACAATTAAGTTCATTATTTATTCACTAAAACAAACTCTCCTTTTTCAATAAGAGGAATAGCTTGTTTAAATTTTACTTCTTTTTCTTCACCACTCATTACGTTTTTAATTGTAACTTTTTCGTTTCTACCAATTTTTGGTTGCTCTCTAACCATGGTTTCAACAGGTTCAGATTGTTGTGATCTAGAATTCTGAATAGCTTGTTCAGTAGAATTCTGAACATCTGCTTTACTCGTATTTAAACGTTCTTTTTTTGTGTTTCTAGCTTCAGAAATTTGAGATCTGTCTTGCACAGGCAATTCTCCTTTAAATAAGAATGATAAAACTTCTTTATTTATTTCATCTACAGTTTTCTTAAACAATTCAAAAGCTTCAAACTTATAGACTAATAAAGGATCTTTTTGCTCATAAGATGCATTTTGCACAGACTGTTTTAACTCGTCCATTTTACGTAAATGCTCTTTCCAGTTTTCATCAATAATTGCTAAAGTAATGTTCTTCTCAAAATCTGTAACCAAACTCTTACCTTCGCTTTCATACGCTTCTTTTAAGTTGGTAACAACTTGTAAAGATTTACTTCCATCTGTAAAAGGAACCACAATTCGCTCATATCTATCACCTTCATTTTCAAAAACATCTTTGATAACAGGGAATGCTAAAACTGCATTTCTCTCAATTTTATTTTTGTAATGTTCAGTAACAATATCATACAATTTGTCTGTCATTTCTTTTTCAGACATTTTATTGAATTCCTCTTCTGAAAAAGGAGACGTCATTGAAGAGAATTTTATCAATTCAAATTCAAAATTCTGGAAATCTTTAACAGCTTTATTTGAGTTGATAATCGATTCACACGTATCGTAAATCATGTTAGCGATATCAACTTGCAAACGTTTTCCATCTAAAGCGTTACGTCTTCTTTTATAAACAAACTCACGTTGAGCGTTCATAATATCATCATATTCTAACAAACGTTTACGAATACCAAAGTTGTTTTCTTCAACTTTCTTTTGTGCTCTTTCAATAGATTTTGAGATCATAGAATGCTGAATAACTTCGCCTTCTTTTAAGCCCATTCTATCCATCATTTTGGCGATTCTATCAGAACCAAACAAACGCATTAAATTATCATCTAAAGCCACATAAAACTGAGTAGAACCAACATCACCTTGTCTTCCTGCACGTCCTCTTAACTGTCTATCAACTCTTCGTGAATCGTGTCTTTCTGTACCAATAATTGCCAAACCACCAGCATCTTTTACATCATTAGAAAGCTTAATATCCGTTCCACGACCTGCCATGTTTGTTGCAATGGTTACAACTCCAGATTTACCAGCTTCAGCAACAACATCAGCTTCACGTTTGTGTAATTTTGCATTCAAAATATTATGAGGAATTTTACGCATTTGTAACATTCTACCTAATAATTCTGATATTTCTACAGAAGTTGTTCCTACTAAAACAGGACGATTTTCTGCTACTAATTTTACGATATCTTCTATAACTGCGTTGTATTTTTCACGGGCAGTTTTGTAAACTAAATCTTCTTTATCATCTCTTTGAATTGGTTTATTAGTAGGTATCTCTACAACATCTAATTTGTAGATTTCCCATAATTCTCCAGCTTCTGTTACAGCAGTTCCTGTCATTCCAGACAGTTTTTTGTACATTCTAAAGTAATTCTGTAAAGTTACAGTTGCAAATGTTTGTGTTGCATCTTCAATTTTACAATTTTCTTTTGCTTCAATTGCTTGGTGTAAACCATCAGAATAACGACGACCATCCATAATACGTCCAGTCTGTTCATCAACAATCATTACTTTGTTTTCCATCACAACATATTCCACATCTTTTTCAAAAACAGTATATGCTTTTAAAAGTTGATTCATGGTATGAATACGTTCACTTTTGATGCTAAAATCTTTATATAATTCGTCTTTATGAGCCGCTTTTTCTTCTTTTGTAGATTCAGCTGCATCAATTTCTCCAATTTTTACACCAATATCTGGTAAGACAAAGAAGTTGTCATTTTGAGTTTTTTCTGATAAATGCGCAATTCCTTTATCAGTTAAATCAATTTGATTATTTTTTTCCTCAACAACAAACCATAAATCTTCATCTACTTCTGGCATCAACTTATTGTTGTCTGCCATGTATGTATTTTCAGTTTTTTGTAAAATCTGCTTAATACCTTCTTGTGATAAAAATTTAATTAAGGCTTTATTTTTAGGCAAACCTCTATAGACTCTTAATAATAAGAACCCACCATCTTTATCATTACCTTCTGCTAATAATTTTTTTGCTTCTGCTAAAACTTTTACTAAATGTTGTTTTTGTAAAGCAACAATATCAGCAACTAAAGGTTTTAATTCTGTAAATTCATGTCTGTCTCCTTGAGGAACTGGTCCAGAAATAATTAAAGGCGTTCTTGCATCATCAATTAAAACAGAATCTACTTCATCAATAATCGCATAATTTGGTGGTCTTTGCACTAAATCATCTTTAGAGCTAGCCATATTATCACGCAAATAATCGAAACCAAATTCGTTATTGGTTCCATAAGTGATGTCTGCATTATAGGCTTTTCTTCGAGCATCTGAGTTTGGTTGATGATAATCGATACAATCTGTAGACAAACCATGGAATTCAAAAATTGGTCCCATCCAAGCTTTATCACGTTTTGCCAAATAATCATTTACTGTAACTAAATGCACACCATTTCCAGTTAATGCATTTAAGTAAACTGGTAAAGTAGAAACTAATGTTTTTCCTTCTCCAGTCATCATTTCTGCAATTTTACCTTGATGTAAAACAGAACCACCAATTAACTGAACATCATAATGAATCATGTCCCAAGTAACAGGTTTTCCTGCAGCATCCCAAGAATTTGCCCAATAGGCTTTTTCGCCTTCTAAAGTAACGTTATCTCTTTCTGCAGACAATTCTCTATCAAAAGGAGAAGCAGTCACTTCAATTTCTTCATTTTCCACAAAACGTTTTGCAGTTTCTTTTACAACAGCAAAAGCTTCTGGCATAATCTTCAATAACGTTTCTTCAGAAACTTTGTAAGAATCTTCTTTTAAAGCGTCAATTTCAGTATAAATATCTTCTTGTCTGTCTATATCTGCACCTTTTGCTTCTGCTTCTAATGCTTCAATTTTATCATTAAACTCTTTTAAAGCTTCCTTAATAATATTTTTGAATTCTTGCGTTTTTGCCCTTAATTCATCATGAGAAAGCTTCGCTATTGCTGCTTCAAAAGCTCTAACATTTTCTACAACTGGTTGTAAACTTTTTAAATCTTTTTGCTGTTTATCACCTACAAAAAGTTTAATAACTGAATTTAAAATACTCATTATCTATATGTTTTTATTAGCTTTAAGGAAAGCTGTATTATTTAATTGTATGTCCGGTTTTTATCAAAATTAATAAAGAATTATTTTCTGGATTTCTTTTTTCACAGGAAAGACAGTTTTAATAGTAATTTGAGGTAAAAACCTCAAAAGCTCTTTTTTAATTAAAAACAAAAAAAAAGCCTCTTTAGAGACTTTTTATATTTTATTTTGATGTTTAATATTCATCCTCATTCCAAAGATAATCATCCTCTGTAGGATAATCTGGCCAAATTTCAACAATTGAGTCATACGCATCACCTTCATCTTCTATATCTTGTAGATTTTCCACTACTTCTAAAGGAGCTCCAGTTCTAATAGCGTAATCTATTAATTCGTCTTTGGTTGCTGGCCAAGGTGCATCTGCTAAATAAGATGCTAATTCTAATGTCCAATACATTTCTTAATTGTTTAATTTTGTGCAAAAATAATTTTTTTACGCAATTATGCAAGTCTTTTTTAAGAAATATACCTTAAAGATATCATATTTTTTTATAAACTATTAAAAATCAATTATTTAGTTTGATAAAAATTTTCTAATTTCTTTAATATCGATAAAAAAAGAACGTAACATTAAAAGATTTCTTTTAGCAACGCTTTAAGATTTCTTTATTGTTTTGTAGGAATCCATTTAATTTCGGCTACTTTTAAGTCTAAGGACAATTTTCGTGCCAGCACAAAAAGGTAGTCAGAAAGTCGGTTTAGGTATTTTAAAATGTCTTCATTTATGGGTTCATTGTCATTTAACTCAACAGACAAACGTTCTGCGCGTCTACAAACACATCTTGCAACGTGACAGAATGACACAGCTTGATGACCTCCAGGTAAAATAAAATGAGTCATTTGAGGCAATACTTCATCCATTTTATCAATTTCATTTTCTAGAAAAAGAATAGAATCTTCATCAATTTTAGGAATATTTAAACGCTCTTTACCAGATTTCAACGTTTCTTTTTCTGGTGGAGTTGCCAACATTGCACCTAAAGTGAACAATTCGTTTTGAATTTTTAACAAAGCATCTTTTGTATCTGTGCTAATGTCTTGGTCTTTAATCAAACCAATGTAAGAGTTCAATTCATCTACAGTTCCATAACTTTCTATGCGCGAATTGTATTTTTTAACTCTTGAACCACCAAAAAGAGCAGTTGTGCCATTATCACCAGTTTTTGTGTATATTTTCATGCTTAAAAGTTGAGTGTTTATAGTTTAGAATTCAAAGTTACGAAGTTTGAAAATTGTTTAAAGAAATGTTAGCATAATTTAACACAAGATCAATTGTGAAACTCCAAAAAAGTTAGGGCCTTATTATAAAATGTTCTTTTACTTGTTCCTTTCTGAAGAAAATTAATCCAAAATAAAAAAGATCGATTGTAACTGTTGCATCTTGTAAATTAATCAATTTTTGCCACTCTTTTTTATGCTGATGAATTTCATCGACAATGATGATATGATGAGAATTTAAAAGCTTAAAATTGATTTTTTTTAAAGTTGATAAATCTTTTGTAAAAAGCAATTTATAAGTTGGATTTTTGTTTTCTACAAAGGAATTTATATCAAAATAAATATTTTTAATCTCAAAATAATTCACAATTTTAGTGAATATTTTTAATTGTTTTTTTGATAGATTATTTAGCTCATTAAGATCTAATAAGTCGTTGTTTTTTATTTTTTGTTGATACAATCCTTTGGTTATAAAATCGTACACAAAAGGCGAATGCAAACCATGTTGATTCTGAGATTTTAGTAGAAATTTGAGGTAAGAATACATTTTAAAGAGCATTAGAATTTGTTCTAATTAAGATTGATGAATTTGTTTATTAAAATGATTAAATTCGCTGATACAAACTTACAATAATCTATTGAAATGATTCCTAAAAACGAATATGCTCCTTATTTTGAACAATACATGCAATTGGTAACAAAAGAAGGCAAATCGATCATAGAAAATATGCAAGATTCTCAAATAGAATTTGATACTATTTTAAGAAACTTACCAGAAGAAAAACATAATTTTTGCTATGCAGAAGGTAAGTGGACATTAAAAGAATTGATTCAACATAGCATAGATACTGAACGTGTTTTTTGCTACAGGGCCTTGTGTTTTGCTAGAAATGATAAAACCTCTTTACCTGGTTTTGATCAAGATATTTTTGTTGATAATGGCAATGCTAATCAATTAAGGTATACTGATTTATTGGATGAAATGGAAACCTTAAGAAAATCTACAATTCAGTTATATAAAAGTTTTTCTGAGGAAGCTTTGTTGCGAATTGGAGTTGCTTCAGGCAATAAAATGTCTGTAAGAGCTTTAGGATATTTATTTTCTGGACATCAAATGCATCATTTAAACATTGTTAAAGAAAGATATTTGTAAATTTGTAAAAATTAATTTTAGCATATGACTTTACCAAAATTTTTATTGGCAGATAATAGTAACTTTCCAGATGATATTTTTGTGTTACACACAGAGTTTCCTCGTTTTTTAATTAATCTAAAAGATGATGAAATTGAATGGTTTGAAGATTTAACAGGAGAAAGTGAAGAAGATATATCTACAGAATTAGCAGATTTAATGGATAAAGCTGGAGAATTTTATGATTCTGAAATGAAACAATTCGAAGATTAGTATAAAAAATGCCCAAGTTCTTTTTAAAAGAATCTTGGGCACTAACTAATCAAATAATTTTGTAAAACTAATCCCGATTTTAATCGGGATTTTTAATTAAATAAAGTTCTTAAAGTTTTAAGAACTTTATTTAGTATTTGCTGTTACAGGAATTTTATAAATTTCTCCTTTTATAGTTCCTTTTACTGTAATTTTTTTATAATTTAATTTCTTTTTAATATAAGAACTAAAATCAGCAACATCTGAATCTACAGAAATAACAATAATTTCATTTTCATTATTAATCATAAAAGAGACTGCTACTTTTTCAGTTTTTGTAATTTCAACTGGAATTCTATTTCCAAGTAATTCAACAATTTCTGTTCTTAATTCTTTAGTAATTTTTGAAGGTTCTTTTTCTGAAGCTGTTGCAGAAAATGTGGTTGCTAAACTAATGGCAATAATTGCAATAATCGATTTTAATTTTTTCATAATGAATGTGTTAAGTTAATATTGTATAATCTATAGACGATTATTTTTCACAATCGTTTAATTACAAAACAGACTTTAATATAGATTTAACACAAAAGGTGTAATCTTAACAGTTTTTAACTAAAATCAAAAATTATATATAAATTTTCAGAAAATTTTAATGAAGAAATAATTTTTATTTTGCTCTTTCTACCAACTCAATTTTACTCAAAGTAGTTTTTGTTGTAAAAATTCCGTAGTTAATAGTTACATTTTTTTTGTCAATTTTATCGATAGTACCCACAGAATTAGAATCTATAATTCGTACTCGATCATTTTTTTTGTAGATGTATTCAGATTTTTCTTGAGCAATTTTTACAGCTTCTATTTTCTTTTCTTTTCTAACTTCAACAACCTTTTCTAAAACCTCTTTTTCTACCTTATTAATGACCTCTTGCAATTGTTTTTGTACAACTTTTGCTTTCTGTTTTTGAGATTTTGTTTTAGGTTGCTCAGGATTTTTCTTTAAATGTTTTACTTTTTCGTCTGTAACCCATTTATTAAAATTAGTATTTAATTCCTTTTTATTATTTGTTTGGAAGTACTTATTTAATAACTCATTTGTCTTTCTACCTAAAGAAAGCATTTTTTGATTTTGATCATATAGTTCTTGGAAACCAGATAATTTATCTTGAATTCGTTGCTCTTTTTCTTGTAAACTATCTATATGTTCTTGACCTTTTGTTTTTTGTTTTTCTAAGTTATCTGAGTTTTTCTGTAGTTTATTTCTCTCTTTTTGAAGTTTAGAAATAGTTTTATCTAAACGAACTTTTTCTGTATCAACTCTCTTTTTTGCTTTGTTAATTAAGCTAAAAGGAATTCCGTTTTTTTGTGCTACTTCAAACGTGAACGAACTTCCTGCTTGTCCAACAAATAACTTATACAAAGGTTCTAAAGTGCGTTCATCAAATTGCATATTTGCGTTGGTAACATTTTCCAACTCGTTTGCCAACACTTTTAAGTTGGAGTAGTGGGTTGTAATAATTCCGAATGCTTTTTTATTGTAGAATTCTTCCAAGAAAATTTCGGCTAAAGCTCCACCCAATTCAGGATCTGAACCTGTACCAAATTCATCAATTAAAAACAAGGTATTTTCGTTACATCTTCTTAAAAAGTTACGCATATTTTTTAAACGGTAACTATAAGTACTTAGTTGATTTTCAATAGATTGATTGTCTCCAATATCCGTTAAAACAATATCGAAAATATGAGTTTCACTGCGTTCATCAACAGGAATTAAAATACCACTTTGTACCATAATCTGCAACAAACCAATCGTTTTTAAAGTGATACTTTTTCCACCAGCATTTGGCCCAGAAATCACAATAATTTGCTGTTGTTCGTTCAACTCAATTGTTTGCGGAACTGTATGTAAATCTTGTTTTTTATTTTTTCTCCATAAAACAGGATGATACGCATTTTTGAAAAATATTCTTTTTGTTTTAGATATATTTGGCAGAATTGCATTAATTTCTTGTGCATATTTTGCTTTTGCTCCAATGCTATCAACATGAATTAAAAACTCAAAATAGTCCTCTAACAAAGAAACCATTGGTCTAATTGTGGTTGATAAATCTCTTAAAATTTTTACAACTTCTTGTTTTTCATCGTAGATTAAATTTTGATATTCTCTACTGTAAGTCAAGGTTGCTTGTGGAGCTATGTAAACGATATTTCCAGATTTTGATGAACCCAATAAACTACCAGCAACTTTTCTTCTATACATCGCAGAAACAGCTAAAACACGCTGATTGTCAACTACAGTTTCTTTAATATCATCTAAATAACCTGCAGCAATTGCTTTGGATAAAGCACTCGAAAAACTTGCGCCAATTTTGCCACGAACATTATTAATATCTTTTCTTAATTGTTTTAAAGTTGATGATGCATTGTTTTTTACTTCGCCAGAAATCTCGATAATTTTCTTGATTTCATCATCAATATAAGTAGTGAATTCAATTTTTTGTGAAAGTTCAAAAAAAGCTGGAAACTGAATTTGAAACTTCTTGAAAAATTTAATCAATTCATTTATCGTTAAAGAAGTCGTTGCGATTTTTAAAAATGCATCGGTTTCTATAAAACTATTTTCGATGGCTAAACGTTTTATGCTTGATGAGATATTATCAAAATTATGATTAGGAACTCTATTTTCACTTTGAAAAGAAGACAAATATTCATCTACTAAATTTAGTTCTTTAAACAACTGTCTTTTGTTGTGAATTGGAGAAATTTCCAACACTTTTTCTTTTCCTAAACCAGAGATACAAAACTCTGTAATGTGTTGTAAAACTGTAGAAAATTCTAAATCTTGTAATGTTTTTTCGGAGATACTACTATTCAAAGTTTAAAATTTAATGTTCAAGGTTTTTTGCGAACTAATAAGTAACTTTGAATTCAAAATTTTAGCCTTGAATTCAGAATACAAAAATAAGAAACAATGGAAGTAAAAATAGCCGAAAGCTGGAAAAATATTTTAAAGAACGAGTTTGAAAAGCCCTACTTTAAAAACTTACTAGAATTCGTAAACCAGGAATATTCAAACCACACTTGTTACCCAAAAGCAACCGATATTTTTGCAGCTTTTGATTTTTGTTCTTTAGATGACTTAAAAGTAGTTATTATTGGTCAAGATCCTTATCATGGCCCGAATCAAGCCAATGGTTTGTGCTTTTCTGTAAAAGACGGAATTGCTAACCCACCTTCATTAAAAAATATATTTAAAGAAATTTCTACGGATTTAAATCAGGAAATTCCTGAAAGTGGAAATTTAGAAAAATGGGCAAAACAAGGTGTTTTATTATTGAATGCTACTTTAACAGTAAGAGCTCATGAAGCTGGAAGTCATCAAAAACAAGGCTGGGAAACTTTTACAGATCAAATAATCAAACAAATATCAAACGAAAAAGAAAATGTTGTTTTTTTACTTTGGGGAGGATTTGCTAAGAAAAAAGTAAAATTAATCGATAAAAAGAAGCATCATATTTTAGAATCTGGGCATCCATCACCTTTAAGTGCAAATCGCGGTTATTGGTTTGGAAATGAGCATTTTTCGAAGACAAATACGTTTTTAAAATCCATTGATAAAAACGAAATAAATTGGTAGATTTCTGTCACGATTTCTCATCAATCAAAAAACCCTTCAAGTTTTAAAAACTTGAAGGGTTTTGTATATTTTTTAAGTTTATAAATTAAAATATATATAAACTGAGATTTTAAAATTTACAGAAAATTAGTGTTTATATAAATAACATTTGTTCTAATTCTTCATTTTGAGGTTGTTCTAATTGAGTATTATCAGCCAAACCACAAGAAGAAGATGTACTTCTGCAAGAAGCAAAACAAATAATTCCTAAAACACAAACTACAATAAATACTGCTCTTTTCATTAATTTTCTTATTTACGGTTTAAATGTACATATTTTTTATGAAATCTCCCGAATTTTTCTTCTCTTCAATAACGTTAAACTGCACCATTTTATTTTGAATACGACCAATTAAATTTTTAGTAATAGGATTTCCATCATTCCACTCTGTTATTTTTAGCCATTTTTGAATGTCCTCTAATTGTTGCTCGTACCTTTTTGCTAATATTTTATCAATATTATCTAACTGCTTAAAGTCTTTAGTTTCGGCATTTATAATTTCTAAAACATTTTTAACTTCTTCAAAATTATTCTCTAAAACTTCATTTCTAACAGCAATAACAAAACAAGGCCAAGGAGTTGGGCAATTATCAATTCTTCTAAAAGTGCCATTATCAACCAAAGGTTTTGTGGTAAAATGTTCCCACATAAAATAATCTGCTTCGCCATTTGTTAAAGCATCAATGCCACCTTGCAAATCTTTTATCACTTTAAATTTTAGTTTTGCAATATCCCAACCTTGATTATAGGCATTTACAATCGCCATTAAATGAGAGCCAGAACCAAATCTACTAATGGCAATAGTAGCATTTTCTAAATCATTTATCGTTTTAAATTTAGATTTTGCACCCACATGAATTCCCCAAATTAAAGGAGTTTGCACAAAGGTTTGTATAATTTTAGACGGATTTCCATCTGCAATATCTTTGATAATTCCTTCCGTTAAAACAATAGCAATATCTACAGAACCATCTCTTAAAGCTTTACACATTTGTCCTGTTCCTCCAGGATAATCTTGCCAACGAAGATTAATATTGTGTTTGCTGTATTCTTTATTTTTTAGAGTGATGTACCAAGGATAATTAAAGTGTTCTGGAACACCTCCAATTTTTAAGTTTGTCATTTACTCAATTAATTTTTGCAAAGTGTATTCAATTAAATTTTCAACAACTTTATATGGATTTTCACTAAAAGTACCATTTGCTCTATTGGCAATAATGGCATTCATAGAAACTGCATTGTGTCCTAAAAGTTTAGATAAACCATAAATTGCAGATGTTTCCATCTCTAAGTTTGTAATTCTAATTCCGTTAAAATTAAAACTATCTATTTTAGAATTTAAATGTTCATCTTGTAAACCTAATCGTAAAACGCGTCCTTGAGGCGCATAAAAACCACCAGCAGTTGCAGTAATTCCTTGATAAACTTTATTGGATATAATTTTATTTGCTAACTCAATCCCATTTGCAATTACCAAAGGATACGATTTTTTAGCACTCCAATTAGTATGTTTTACAAAAGCATCTTCAATTTCTGGATGCGAAATTTCATCAACTTGATAGGAGTGAAGCATGCCATTTAAATCAATTGCGTGAGAACTTAGTAAAAAAGAGTCTACAAGAATATCTTTTTGCAAAGAACCAGAAGTACCAATTCTTACAATATTTAAGGCAGTATGCTTTTCCTTAATTTCTCTGGTTTCTAAATTAATATTTACCAAAGCATCCAATTCATTTAAAACAATATCTATATTATCAGGGCCAATTCCTGTAGAAATTACTGAAATTCGTTTTCCTTTATAAATTCCTGTAGATGTTTTAAATTCTCTTTTTTGAGTGGTAAACTCTACACTATCAAAAAGTTGTGTAATTTTATCAACACGATCTTGATCGCCAACAAAAATAATATCTGTAGCAATATTTTCTGGTCTTAAATTAAGATGGTAAATACTTCCATCTGGATTTAAGATTAATTCAGATTGTTTTATAGCCATTTATGAGGTAATTTGTAAAAGTTTTTTGGAATCATTATCAAACAAAAAACTATATTTTTTAGAGCCCCCAAGATACGAAATATCATTTCTTATTTGACCATAAAAATTCAATTGATTTTCTAATACTTGTTTCCCTTTTTTAGACAATTTTACAGGGTTGAAAGAGTTGAAAAGTGGGGTTAAAGTATCAATACTATGTTCATATTGTAAATCTCCTAAACCATAAACTTTCTGTTCTTCTATCAACTTAGAAATTAATTCTTTTTTTGAATTAAATAATTGATGATGAGAAGTTTCTAAAATTGAGTTTTCAATTTTATTTAAACCGTTTTTAATGGATGGAAAACGTTGTAAATGTGCTTCAATTGCAGTTGCCAAATAATGAAATGGCGACATTGGGTTGAACTTGTAAACGGTTTCTAATCGCAAAGGAGAATCAGAGCAATATAGTTGCCAAATATAATCTGCATATTCAATATCGTCTTGAGAAAGTGCAACTCTATTTTTAAAATGATTATTTATTTGGTTTTTATTGAGTTCTGAAATGCTATACATTTTGGCAGAATTCCCGATTTTTCCACTACAAATTAAAGAAATATCATATCCTTTTCTATAACGTTTTAACCAACTTAAAACTGCCAACATATTAATTTGGCAGAATAAATCATGCTCAAACCATAACACAATTTCTTTGTTATTTTTTTTATTACAAAGGCTTCTGTATTCTTTAACTGTATACTCTATAAATTTTTGTTTGCTTACTTTATAAGAAGTTTTAAAAAAGTCGAATCTATTTTTCCAAAAAGCTTCACTACCAACATCTGTCGTCGTTTTTCCTTCGCTTAACATTTCTCTCCAAGTGATAAAATCGCCAGAAAAATTTAGTTCTTTAAGATGATTTGTAGTGAAATCGCCATTTGTGATATGTAAAATAGATGAACTCATAATTAAAAAATAACGTTTGTAATCTTATTTTATTGTGCTATTATTAAGTTTCTATTTTTTAAAAATATGGAATTTATAATAATTCATAAACTCAATCAAGCTATTTCCTTTGGTAGGGTTAGTGTTTAGCCACCAACTCTTTTTACTTTAAAACCTTTATCTTTCAGGATTTTCATGATTTTATCTCTAAAATCTCCTTGAATAATAATTTTATCATCTTTAAAACTACCACCAACAGAAAGAGTTGTTTTTATTTCTTTGGCCAGCATTTTAAAGTCGGATGTTGCTCCTGTATACCCATCTAATATCGTAATTGGTTTTCCTTTACGTTTTTCGTATTTGCAAAGAATTGGGTCATCTTGTAACCAAATATTAGATTTTTCTTCCTTTGGTTCTTCAGTTTCCTGATGTTCTGGAAATAAGTTTTTTAATTGATCTTTGAAATCCATTCTTTCAGTTTTCAGTCAGCATTTTTTCAGTCTTCAGTCAGCTTGTTACTGCAAACTGAAGACTGAAAAACTGCCAACTATTTTTTTAATCCCAATTCTTTTAATCGTTCATCTAAAAACTCGCCAGCTGTAATATCATCAAACTGTTTTGGGTTTTTGTCATCGATACAATTTTCTAAAACATCTAATTTCATGTCAGAAATTGGGTGCATAAAAAATGGAATTGAATAACGAGAAGTTCCCCACATTTCTTTTGGCGGATTTACTACTCTGTGAATGGTAGATTTTAATTTATTGTTACTATGTCTTGATAACATATCACCAACATTAATCATTAATTCATCTGGTTCAGCCATAGCATCTATCCAATCTCCTTTGTGATTTTGAACTTGTAAACCTTTTCCTTGAGCACCCATTAATAAGGTAATCAGGTTAATATCTCCATGAGCAGCAGCTCTTTCAGCACCTTTTGGTTCTGTTTTTATTGGTGGATAATGAATTGGTCTTAAAATACTATTTCCGTTTTTTATATAATCGTCAAAATACGTTTCTTCTAAACCTAAATGTAAAGCCAAAGAACGCAACACAAATTTTGCTGTTTTCTCTAACATTTGGTAGGTTTCTTTTCCAACTTTATTAAAGTTTGGTAACTCTTCTACTTGCACATTTTCAGGATATTCATCAGCATATTTAGAATCTTTATCTACATATTGTCCAAAATGCCAAAACTCTTTTAAATCGCCTTCTTTTTTTCCTTTTGCAGATTCTTTACCAAAAGAAACATACCCTCTTTGGCCACCAATTCCAGGAATTTCATATTTTTCTTTTACATCTGTAGGTAAATCAAAAAAGTTTTTAATTTCAGCATATAAATTATCCACTAATTTATCATCTAAAAAATGACCTTTTAATGCCACAAAACCTATGTTTTCATAAGCATGGCCAATTTCATCTATAAATTTTTGTTTTCTAGTTGTATCATCTGATAAAAAATCAGCTAAATTAACGCTTGGTATTTTATTCATAATTAATTGAAATTTTAGTAAAATAAGAGTTTAAAGTTACAAAAAATTTTGTCTTTTAACTTTCAAAAAAAGCAAACCAATTTTTATAGGTCCTTTTTTAGGGTAGTAAATGTAAGAATATTTTAAATATTACCTTTTAGTAAATGGAATTAAATAACTAATGGTGTAGTTGAAACCAAAACCAGTGCCACTCTCAAAAACTCTATTAAAACCTGGTGAGTATAATGTTTGGAAGTTTTCTGGATCCTTAGAACTCATTAAAATTTTATAAGAACCACTAACACTTATAAATACATTTTTAAAAGTTTCTGCTTTAAAACCAACCACGAGTTCAGACCAATGAGTATTTAAACTAGTTGTTGATGCATTTGTATTTGTAATTACAGGAAAATATGGAATTCCATTGCCTTCACCTCTTACCACATTTGGAGTGTAGCTATTTAGAGTTTGATCAAAAATACTAAAACCATATCTATATCCTGCAAAAATTTCGTTGTTCATGTCCAACCAGTTTTCATAGGCATTGTAATTAAAACCTAATCGAATATAATTACCTTTTGAGGTTGAATTTGTAAAATCTTCTTGTGTTGTTTCCTCTTCAAAACCTACTTCTGCTGCTATATAAAATTTCTTGGAAATTCTATAATCTCCAACAATTTCTAAACCAGTATAAGAATCATTAATGCTTGATAAAATTGGTTTGCTAATATCGATTCCAACACGAATTCCATAAGAAGATTTGTAAAGAATTGAATCTTTTGAAGTTCCTAAAGTATCCTTTTTTTGTTCTTGTGAAAATCCATCAACAAAAACAAAAAGGACGAAAATACTAATGAAATATTTGTACATGAGTTTCATTTTGATTGTCTATCGTTGTTAATGTTTGAGGTGTAAAACTAGTAATCCAAGTATTGTCTGATTCAAAACTTACATCATTAAAAATAACTCTAAATCCACAAGATCTAGAAACATATACTTCTTCAGTTGAGTATTTTATAGTAAATTGATTTACAATACCATTTTGAGAAAAATTATAAACTGTTTCTGTAGCGAATTGATTTAAAGGAATTTCCAACTTGTTATTAGTGATGTCTTCGAAAAGATTATCATTGTTTTCTGCACTTTCAGACCAAACAGTCATAGAGCTAAAGTTTTTAAGTGATTCTCTATTATTAGCATCGTAAAATTCTAACACTAAATTTGGAGTAACTGGATTTTGTGTGCAAAAATCATCTTTTTCACAACTTGAAAATATGCTGATTGATAAAAAAATAAGAACAACTATTTTTTTCATAGACTTAATCTTCTTCTTCAACTTCTACAATTTTGTTAATGGCTGCTGCTAATTTAAAATCTAACTCAGTAACACCATTTGCATCGTGAGTTGTTAAGGTAATATCTAACGTATTGTAAATATTAGTCCATTCTGGATGATGGTTTAAAGCCTCACATTCAAAGGCAATTCTATTCATTGCAGAC
The DNA here is from genome assembly GCA_963977615.1 of uncultured Polaribacter sp. GTDB lineage: Bacteria > Bacteroidota > Bacteroidia > Flavobacteriales > Flavobacteriaceae > Polaribacter. The sequence continues at coordinate 16,463 of CAXBPL010000019.1, forward strand.
ATACAATCTTTAAAATTATCGAACTCAAAATCGGTGTGCAAAGCATCATCATAATATTCCCAATCAATTAAGTTTTTTAATTTTGATTCAATTGCTTCTTCAGATAGTTTTAGCATTTTCATAAGTATTGTGTTTTATAAAAAATTAATTCGTTGTTTTATTTATTGATGCCAATATTATTGATATTCTCTGTCGGATTTGATTTTTTGCTTGTCCACTTTAAACCTAATTTAAAAAGCAAAATAGCAATTCCTAAAATTAAAAGTGAGCCAAAGATATAACCAAACGAATAGCCTGTAAAATTAGTAGAAAATGTTCCAATAATTGTAGGTATTTGCATCAAAAATCCTAATCCAAGAAAAATAGAGATTAATATAAAAAAAGCACCAAATATTTTTTTAATCATACTGCTAAAATAGTTTCATTTTAAGAAATAACCATAAATTCTTTGTAAATTATGAGTCGATTTAACATTTATCGATTTAATTCAGACATATTTAGTTTATAAATAATATTAAACCATTATGAGGCTTATTAGTCTAAATTTTAATTGCTCTAATATATTTTATAAATCAACTATAAATTTTAACAACTCAATATTCATGAGAATTCTAAAAACCATTTTATTTCTCTTTTTTTCAACATCAACATTTTTTAGTCAGCAACAATCACCAAATATTTTGCTAATTATTGCAGATGATATGGGAATTGATTCTACACCAGGTTTTGGAATTACAGGAGATTTACCTGTTACACCAACCTTAGATTCATTTAGAGAAGAAGGCCTATCATATACCAATTGTTGGGCAGCTCCACAATGTTCGCCAACTCGTGCAGCAATTATGAGTGGAAAATTTGGTGTCAAAACAGGTGTCATGAGGCCTCCTTTAATTTTAGATACAAGTCATACTTCTTTATTTACTAAAATAAAAGAACAAAGTACAACAGATTATAGCATGGGTGTTATTGGTAAATGGCATATTGGAGGGAACAATTCAAACAATTATAGCCATCCTTTAGATTCTGGAGTTCCTTATTATGAGGGCGTTTTTACAAGTCAAGTAGATGATTATTATAATTGGACGAAAGTAAATTCAGAAGGAAATGAAGAGCAAATTACAGAATATGCAACAGCTCATTTAACAAATAAGGCAATATCTTGGGTTGATACTCAAACAAAACCATGGTTTTTATGGTTAGCACATGTTGCACCACATGCTCCTTTTCAAATACCACCTGCAGGAACTTATACTACAAATCCTACAGATACTAGAACTACGTATTTATCCATGATTGAAAATATGGATTATGAAATTAATAGGCTTTTAGAAAGTATGGATTCTGAAACATTAGCAAATACTGTCATAATTTTTATAGGTGATAATGGGACACCAAGTCAAGCAAATAATTATTGGCCAAATGGTCATGCAAAATCGTCTATATATGAAGGAGGAATTCGAGTTCCCTTAATCATTACTGGTAAATCTGTAGAAAGAGTAAATGAAGTAGAGGCAAGTTTGGTTCAATCAGCTGATTTGCATGCTACAATTTTAGAGTTGGCAGGAGTTCAATTATTAGGAGGAACAGAAAATAGCTTGAGTTTAAAACCTTCATTATCTTTTGAAAATCAAGTAAATAAAAAAATAAATTATACAGATTACGAAAGTAATAATATAGAATCTTGGGCAACTAGAAATGATACCTATAAACTGATTGAAGACGAAAATGGGAATGAAGAATTTTACAACGTAATTACAGATATAAAGGAAGAAACTAACTTAATAGGAACACTAACTACAGAACAAGAAACGATAAAAACCATGTTGCAACAAGAAGCACAAACCATTAGAACTGATTGGTCTTGTAACGATGGAATTAAAAACGGAAACGAAACGACCATTGATGATTGTGAGAATGATTGTGGAACTGTAGATGTTTTGAGTTATGATAATATTCCTTGTAGCTATTCACCTTCACAACCTAGTGTTTATTATGAGTTTTTAGAACAAAATGATAGAGTTATATATTCCAATAATTATCCAAATCATAATTTTAATTATGCTGCAGATAGAGTCCCAGAACCTTATTATAAAGTGTATAAAATTGATGCAAGCCCAACATTATCTGAAGAAGTTACAAATCTTGTAAGAACAAATGGAAGACCTGTAAACTTATTTGGAATTGCTTTAAATGGTGTATATATGATGCCTGCACCAGCTACGCCTTTTATTTTCGAGGATGTAAATACAGGCCAATATAATTGGGATTGGGTTTTTGAACCTACCACAAATATTGGTGATGGAAGAGATTATGTTGCTCTAGATTGTGCTTCTGCACATGTAAACCCTAATTCAGGATATCATTATCATGGAAATATGTTTGAATATGTAGAGGGTTTAAAATCTGGTATTTCTACGCTAGATTCTCCTCCAGCAGAAGTTTTACAAGTTGGTTGGGCAGCAGATGGTTTTCCTATTTTATACAGGTTTGGACCTGATAAAGATGGCAATGTTAAAGAGATGTCTCCAAGTTTTCAATTGAAAAGTGGTTTACGTCCTGGAGATGGACTAAGTGCTCCTTGTGGACCTTATTCTGGAAAATATACCAATGATTTTGAGTATGTGGCTGGAAAAGGAGATTTAGATGAATGTAATGGAATTCAAGCTTCTGTGACTTTAACAACAGCTCAAGGTGAAGAAACATTTGAATATTATTATGTGGTTACACAAGATTTTCCTCAGATTTCTAGATGTATGAAAGGAAATTTTAATGATAGCTTTATAGGCAATGCTGCGTTTTTAAGTGAGGTTGATGCAGATGGAGATGGTTTTGTAAGTAGTTATGATTGTGATGATAACAATCCAAATATTAACCCTTTGGCTACTGATAATCCTGCAACAAGTATTGATGAAAGTTGTGGTGCTACTTTAAGCACACAAAGTTTAGAATTGAAAGATTTAGGGTATTACATCAACTCAAATCCCAATAATGGTAATTTTTCTATCATCTCTACAAATTCAGAGAAATATGAAGCTAAATTATTTTCGATAACAGGACAATTTATTAAGGAAAAAGAAGGAGTAGGAGTTATCGAAATGAATAATATAGGAAGTTCAGGAGTCTATTTATTGCGTATAAAAAGTCAAGGAAAGATTGTAGGGACAACTAAAATTATGGTGAAATGAGATATTTAATACTAATTTGTTTTACTTTTTTTAATATCAATAATTCAATTTCTACACATGAGTCTATTTCTGCGACATTTAATGTAATAAAAAAAGGACACGTTTTAATGTTAGAAATTGATTTTGATGAAGAAAACTTTATAAAGTTTGGTGAATCCGAAAGTTTGCGCGTTTCTAAAAAAGATTTTAAGAAATACTTAGATAAAACAACAAGTTGGGAAATTGATGGTGAAAAATTAGTGCCACAAATTTTGGAAATAAAGCAAGGAGAGCATCATACAAAAGTGATTTGTTTCTTATCCAAAGACTCAGAAAATATAAAGACTGTAACTATTAAAAATGAGTTTTTATTAGATGTAGATTCACATTCTAACATTATCAAGTTAGATATTAATAATATGTTTAAAGACTTTAGACTACATAAAGAAAGAACAGAAATTAGGGTGAATTATAATTAAAATAATTCACCTTATTTTGATTCCTATTACCAAACAAAATGATAGTTTTAATAAAATAGTAGTACACTGTTAAAAATCATCTTCTAATTAATTCTTCTTGTTCAAGTAAAAATTACAATTCAAATTCTATAATTTTTTCATTTTTTAAATTGATATAAAAAAAATCTAAAATTACCCATTAGTAGGTATTTTAAATACGTTTTTCTAATTATATATTTGAAAATAAAAATTATAATTATGAAATTTTACAAAAAAATACTTTTATCAATTAGCTTTTTGGCCTTTTATAATTGTGCTGAATTAAGTTCTGCACTATCAAATTACAATCAAAGTAGTGGTGGCCAATGTGCAACTATTGAAGTATTGTATTTTGTTTTAAATCCTGATACTGGTAAATATGAAGCAGGAAAAGTTTATAATCAAGACAAAGAAGGGAATGATATTGCTGACAAAGAAACAAGATGGAGAGGTAATTTAGGAAACTCATATTTAGATCGAGGTCAATTTACATCCTATTATAAAACAAGTCCATATTCTGGAGGAGAATATAAATTTGTAATACATTGTGCTAGATGGCATTAAAGTTAATTAATACTAATTAATTTTTCTCGAACAAAACCACAGTTTCTATATGAGACGTATGTGGAAATTGATCTACCAAACTAATTTTTTTAAGTTGATAACCAGCTTCACTTAATAACTCTGTATCTCTTGCTTGAGTTGCAGGATTACAAGAAACATACACCATTCTATCAGCATTTAGATTGATGATTTTCTGTAATGTTTTTGGTGCAATTCCAGCTCTTGCAGGATCTAATATTATTGTTTTTATTTTATCTTGATATTCTGGATGCGCAACTAAGAATTTACCAACATCAGCAGCATAAAATTTTAAGCCATCAATATTATTTCTTTTGGCATTCTTTTTTGCATCATCAATAGCAGAAGCAACAATATCTACCCCAACAATTTTTGCGTTTTCGCTTCTAGAGGCTACAATTTGACCAATAGTTCCTGTTCCGCAAAATAAATCCATCACAACAGAATTGTCTACTTTGCTTTTATCTTCCAAAACATATTCTACAACTTTAGCATATAATTTTTCGGCACATTTAGGGTTAGTTTGAAAAAAGCTTTTCATGCTGATTTCGAAATTTAAACCTAACAATTCTTCTACAATTTTGTCTTTTCCATAAATAAGATTTAAACTTCCAGAAGTTGCAATCGTTCTATCTCCAGTTTCATCATTAATTGTATGTAATAAACCTGCTAAACGTTCTCCGAAAATATCTTTTAAGAAACCTGCAAATTTGTTTAAGTCAAACTTCTCTAAATCATCAGAAGTGGTTACTAAATTACATAATAATTCATCTGTTTTAAAAGATTTTCTTACTACAAAATATCTAAAAAAACCTTCTTTTTTAGGTCCATGCCAAGGTTCTAAACCAGTTTCGATGCAATATTGTCTTATATTTTTTAGATTGTCTTCCATTTGTTTATCAAACAAACCAGAATCTTTTTCTAAATTATCTCCCATCCACCAAACTCCACGTCTTTTAAAACCTAAAGTAAATTCATCTTTATCAGTTTTATTAATTCTGTCATAACCAATTGCAGAAAAACCATATTCCATTTTATTTCTATAATGAAACACGTTTGGAGAAGCTATAAATTCATCATATAAATCTTCGATATTGGCAACTTTACCAATTCTCTTAAATAAAGATAACGTGCTTTCTTTCTTGTATTTATGTTGCATTTCTATAGGTAACTGAATGTAAGGAGCACCAGGAATATCTTGGTAAGGAACTTCAACTTCATCTTCAGAAGGTTGTAAAACATCAATTAATTTTGCTTCTGCGTAGTTTTTACTCGTTTTATTAATTTGAGCTTTCACCAATTGTCCAGGCAACGTATTTGGAACAAAAACGACAAAACTACCTTCTTCGGATTTTATTCTCGCGATTCCTTTTCCTCCAAAAGCGTAATCTTCAATCTTTAATTCTAAAACTTGATTTTTTTTGACAAATTTGTTTCGTTCTCTACGTGGCATTTCTTGTTTTTTATGGATGCACAAAATTAAGTAAAATAAGACTTTTACAAAGCAAAAAAGGCTACTCATTTTGAGTAGCCTTTTTTATATAAAAAATAGGATGATTATTGTTTAGCTTCTTGCTGAGCTTCTTTAATCATTTCTTCGTTGGCAACAATCGCGAATTCAACACGTCTGTTTTTGCTTCTTCCTTCTGCAGTTTCATTGGTAGCAATTGGATCTGCAATTCCTTTTCCTTTTGTTTCGAATCTACCTTTATCTACACCATTTACAGCTAAAAACTCCATTACAGAATTTGCTCTTTTTTCTGATAAAGACAAGTTGTATTCAGCTCTACCAGTACTATCTGTATAACCATAAATTACAATATTAGTCTGTGCATAATTGTTTAAAACAGGTACTAATTTTTGTAAATTTTGTTTTGCTGTAGATGATAATGTAGCTTTATTTGTGTCAAATCTAATTGAGTTTTCACCTAAAGTTAACATAATTCCTTCACCAACTCTTTCTACTTGTGCTCCAGGAACAGCTTCTTCAATTTCTCTAGCTTGTTTATCCATTTTATTACCAATTACACCACCAGTAACACCTCCAATAACACCACCTAAAATGGCACCTAATTCAGAGTTTTTCTTGTTACCAACATTGTTACCAATAATTCCGCCAATAATAGCACCTGCAGCTGTACCTATTCCTGCACCTTTTTGAGTGTTATTTGCATTTTTTGTAGCCTCACAAGATGTTAATGTAAATGCTGATACTATTAAAATAGCTAAACTATAAATTATTGTTTTTTTCATTATAAATATTTTTTTTGGTTAAATTAATTTCTTTGAAAAGAATACGTAATATTTTTTGTTTGTCCTGCAACATTAATAGTGTCAACTAAATCGAAACTATTTTCAGTAACGTTATTTACAGCTAAAACAAAACCGTTGTTTACTTCTTTCGCTTTGTATTCATTAATAATTTTCAGTACAAAATTACCTTCTTTATTAATATACCAAGTAATTGGAGAACTAAAGTTTTTACAAGCGCTACTTACGTTGTTAAGTGACATTTCACCTTTATTGTTGTTGGAAACAAAGCTCCAGTTACTATTTACAAAACATTTAGAGTCTTCAATATTAAAAGAATTTACTTTAAAATATTCAGAGTTTGGGTAATTAACGGAAGTCAACGTCCAATCTCCTTTTAGCATACGCTCTGTTTTATTGTCTAAATTTGTGCTTACTGTAGATGATGTTGATTTACAACTGATAAAAGCTGTCAGTAATAATAAAATGAATAAGTTTTTTTTCATGATTGATAATTTGTTTTTTTATTAGTTTTTTTGCTAAAAAAAATCTTTTTAGCAAAGGCAAAAGTATACAAAAGAATATTAGAAGTATATATTTTCTACTTAATCTATTCTTAATTAATTGTAATATTATTATTCAAAATTAATTTATTTTTGATTTACAGTTTAGCTCATTAAGTTTTTTCTTTAATCGAAATCAAATTTTTTAACAACAATTTTTGGTTTGCTCAATATGCGTTAGCGATTGAACCTTTCGACTTCGCTCAAGACAGGCTTTATGTTTGAGCTCTTTTTTAGATCCTGAAATAAATTCAGGACAAGAAAAAGCGAGTAGTGAAAGCGCGACCTTTTTAGGCAACGCCCAAAAATTACTTAGCAGTGTTATTGTTAACAGTATTTAGGTAGTTTAGCAAAAAATATTGAAACTGTTTATAGTTCCTTCTCTTTGGTTAGGTTAGGACAGGTTTTTTTTTATTACTTTTGTGTAACTTCGAGGATGATTTCTTTCCCACGCTGAATTTCTGACCCATTTAAATTGTGGTATCAGAAGGATAAAGGTAGAACAGGAATGTTTTTAGTACAAACATTTAAAAATTTTAAAATGACTGTTTTAGACAAATTAAGTTCGCAACAAGCGATTGAATTAGAAGAAAAACATGGTGCTCACAACTATCATCCACTTCCTGTAGTTTTAAGTAGAGGAGAAGGAGTATTTGTTTGGGATGCAGAAGGTAAAAAGTATTACGATTTTTTATCAGCATATTCTGCTGTAAATCAAGGACATTGCCATCCGAAAATTGTAGATGCAATGACGCATCAAGCAAAAAGATTAAGCTTAACTTCTAGAGCTTTTTATAATGATGTGCTTGGTAAATATGAAAAGTTTGCAACAGAACTTTTTGGTTATGACAAATTGTTACCCATGAATACTGGTGCAGAAGCTGTGGAAACTGCTTTAAAAATTGCTAGAAAATGGGCGTATGAAGTAAAAGGTATTAAAGAAAATAAAGCAGAAATTATTGTTTGTGAAAACAATTTTCATGGAAGAACAACTACCATCATTTCTTTTTCTAATGATCCTGTTGCCAGAAAAAACTTTGGTCCTTATACAAAAGGATTTATAAAAATAGAATACGATAATTTACAAGAATTACAAGAAACGTTAGAAAGTAGTAATAATATTGCTGCATTTTTGGTAGAACCAATTCAAGGTGAAGCTGGAGTTTTTGTGCCTTCTGAAGGTTATTTAGCTGCTGCAAAAAAAATGTGTGAAGATCATAACGTGCTTTTTATTGCAGATGAAGTTCAAACAGGAATTGCAAGAACTGGGCGTTTATTAGCAACTTGTGGTAATTGTACTTGTGAAGATAAAAATTGTTCTGGAACTCCAGAAGTAAAACCAGATATTTTAATTCTTGGAAAAGCATTAAGTGGAGGTGCTTATCCTGTTTCTGCAGTTTTGGCAAATAACCCTGTTATGAATGTAATTGCACCAGGAAATCATGGGTCTACTTTTGGTGGAAACCCAATTGCTGCTGCTGTTGCTATTGCAGCTTTGCAAGTTGTTGCTGATGAAAATTTAGCAGATAATGCAGATAAATTAGGGGTTATTTTCAGAGAAGAATTAACGAAGTTCTGTAAAAATAATCATCTAGTAGAATCTGTAAGAGGTAAAGGTTTGTTAAACGCAATTTTAATAAATGATTCTGAAGATAGTTCTACAGCTTGGGATATTTGTATGAAATTACGTGATAATGGTTTGTTAGCAAAACCAACTCATGGTAATATTATTCGTTTTGCACCACCTTTGGTAATGACTGAAGCACAGTTAAGAGATTGTATTTCAATTATTACAAAAACAATTTCTGAGTTTAAATAAGAAATTAAATTATATATTTTTAAGCCACTAATTCATCAATTTAAAAGTGTGAATTAGTGGCTTATTTTTTTTATTTTTGATTTTATAAAATTTAAGAAATTATGTCAAGTCCAATTACGCAATTAGAGCAATTAGTTTTAAACTCAAAATCTAAAAGTTTTTTAAGAGAAATCTCAAGATGGACTTTCTTCTTTTCTATTTTAGGTTTTATTAGTATTGCATTTATAGTAATTGGAGCAATTCTAGTAGCAACTGTGTATGCACCTATGTTAAATATGGTTGCTCAACAACAAGGTTTACCTGCTTTAGGTTTGCCAATAGCAATTACTTACGTTGTTTCTGCGTTGTTATATTTTATGCCTGTTTGGTATTTATTTAAATTTTCTAGAAAAATGAAATCGGCATTAGCAACCAAAAATGATGATGTTTTAGCAGATGCTTTCGAAAACCTAAAATCGCACTTTAAATTTCTTGGAGTATTAACAATTATTGTAATTTCTCTGTATGTGCTTTTATTTGTTTTTTCTATAGTGGCTGGTTCATTGGTTTAGGTTGATTTTGGCATTTAATATATAGCTCTATTATCACTTTTATACACTCTAATCCATTTAAAAAAACACCAAATGTATAAGCTTTCATGTTCTTCTGAAATTTTATCTTTTTTGAAGAAACCATCATAACTAAAAGTGATAAAAGGAGTTAAAGGTTCTACATCTAACCAATAACTAAACTCATCATCGTTTAAAAAATTCTCAGCATAATTTACGTGTACGTTTTTAAGCCCTTTTTCTTTTATGATTTTGGTGATTTCTAATTGATTTCGATTGTAATCATCCAAATCAAAAATTTGAATTTGTATAGAATCTTGAGCTTTTGAAAAAGTCGTGTTTTTTATAATCTGTAAGCCTAGTGAGTTTTTTCCGTAAAAAATATAGCTGCAAAAATAAAGTATGATTAAGATGATGAGGAATCGTAATTTATTTTTCATAGAATTATTTGAGTACTATATAATTGAATTCAAATATAAAAAAACATCTCGTTACATTTTTGCGAAAAAGAAAAATCACTCGAACTGACATTTTGTTATAAAAAAGCTGTCAGTTGAGTGATTTATTTTTAGAAATCTTTTGTTGAGAATAGTTTAATTTCCTATTGATTCTCTTTCTTCACAGTATCCTTCTTTTTATTTCCAAAAAGACCACCTAAAACACCTTTAATTTTATCTTTAGCAGCATCTTTCGCAACTTCTTTAGTAGTTGGTGGAGTAGTAGTGGTTGTAGAATCTTTCTTTTCTTTATTCAAACCTAATAAATCAGTTAATTTGTCTTTCCCTGAATTGATCAAACTTTGTTTTTGTCTTTCTACCAAATTTTGGACTAAACTAGCAGTCGCATCTTTTATATTGGTAGCAATGTTAGGACTTGTAAAACTCCCTGTTAAGTTCGCTTTTACAGGAATACTTTTAATTTCTGCTGCATCTTTTGGATTTAATTTTGCAATTAAATTGGTAACTTCTGTCCCTAAATATTTTACAGGTACATCAAAAACAACATTATAATTCATCACATTATCAAAACTATGGTTTCCAGAAATTTCTATACCCACATCTTTATATTTTAAAGGAATTGGTTTGATGTTTACAATCCCATTATCAAAAGATAAAAAAGCATTAATACCATCTAAATTCAATTGATTAGGATCTAAAAAAGAAACTTTACTGCCTAATAAACTTAATACTTTAGAGTTGCTTGTATTTAATTTTGGATCTAAAAGTTTTCCAAATAATTCTCCAGTAATAGTTTTTAAATTTGGAGTCATATCCTCATTTAAATTCCCAGAAAGACTAATGGTAGAATTTATATTCCCACCAATAGTATTTGCTATAGGAGCAATCGCTTTTAGCATATCTAAAGCACTAAAAGATTCAGTAATATTTATTTTATCTAACTTTAAATCTAGGGCAAAAGTGGAATTATTTCCTTTGGTAGAAACGTTTCCATCAAAACCAATTTTACCTCCAAAAACATCTGATTTTAAATTTTTAAGATTTACAGCTTCATCTTTTACGTAAATAATACCAGATACATTGCTTAGATTAATATTATCATACACTACTTTTTTTGCATCTGCATTAAAAGTACAATCTAAAAAAGCGGGTATTTTTAAGGCTGATGTTTTTGTAGTTTGTTCTTCTGCTGAACTTTCTGCTAAAAAGTCGGATACTTTAAACGTATTCGATTTTAGGTTGAAATTTCCTTTTAAAACTTCGTCATTAAATAAAAATCCGTAAAAATTATTTAAATTTCCATCAATAGCAATGTCAGAACTTCCTGTTTTTGCATCAAACTCATTTAATTTTATGGTATTTGTATTGAATGTAATTGCTGTTTTGGTGATGTAAAAAGGGTTTGCAACATCTTTTCCATCATATTTAAAATCGCTTACAGCAATAGTTCCTGTATTTTTAATATTCTGATAATTGCCTTTTTCAATAGCATTCATATCAAAACTTGTGGTAACATCTGCTTTTAAAATTCCAGCTAATTCTTGCTCTAATTTTACAGGATATGCTTTGCTAATGTTGGCTAAATTAATGTTTCCTTTTGCAGCTAAATTAACTTTTGGGTTGGTGGTTAAATTTCCAATATTTCCATTAGCAGAAAACGCATCTTCATCAATCTTAAAATTTAATTGATTTACGTTTACATACGTATCATCTGTATTTCCTGTTTTGTTGATAATTTGTGCATCAATATTTATATTTTTAACCGCTTTTGGCAAATCATCATATTTAAACATGGCGTTTTTTGATGAAAAAGTAATATCAAAAGCAGGAATTCTTTCTGTGGATAAAATACCATTTACAGATCCTTTTAAATCGAAATTTCCTTCCGTTTTTATGGCATCTAAATTTCCTGAATATTGTTTTGGCAATAAGGCTAAAAGGTTTTTAAATTCTGATGTTGGTGTTTTAAAATTGATATCATATAATTGATTTTCATCAACTAATTGAATAAAACCATCAAACTCTAAAGGCAACTGATTTATAAATCCTGTGTTATCTTTAAACGTGTATTTGCTGTTTTTAAGATCGATTCCTAAAACTGCATCCAAAGAAATAGCAACGTTGTTTAGGTAGTTTACACTATCCATATCAAAAGATAAATTTGCGGTAGATTTTGTATCTAAATCTAAAACATCTTGTGCAAAATTTCCTTTTCCTATATGATTAATATCATTTAATTGAAGTTTCATGTTAGAGCTTCTATCAAGATATACAAACGTCATATTTTCTAATTCATATTCTTGAATATCAAATGAAAAAGAATTATTTGTTGCTGTAGTATTGGTTTCTTCTTTTGCAATGGCAATATTATAATTTCCAACATTTTCTTCGTTAAAAATGATATTTACTTGTCCATTTTTGGTTGCAATACTTTTAAGTTCAATTACTTCATCTGCATTTTTTAGCAGTTCCGTAATTTTCATGCTAAAATTTAATTCTTTGGCACTGTATAAAGTATCGCCTAAAAAAGGCGCTTTATTAGTCACTGCAATATCGCTCACAGTTAAACTTGCAAGCGGAAAATTTGTAAACAAACTTAAATCGGTTTCTTTAAAAGTAACAGTGGCATTTATATTATTGTTAACGGTATTGGTAACCATTTGTACAATTTTATCTTTAAATAAAAACGGAATGGATACCAGTGCAATTATTAAAATTAAAAGAATCGATACTCCCCATTTCAAAATTCTTTTTCCGATCGATTTTTTATTTTTCTCTGTTTTCATAATACTGTATTTGAACGCACAAAGTTAGCAGATTTTAGGATGTGAAGTTGTTCTATTGATGTTAATTATAACTCAAATAAAAATAGTGTTATAAACAAAAAATATCCAAATATTTTCGTGAGAAAGTATTTGGATATTAAAAAAATTAAATTCTTAAAGTATTCTAATTTTTTATTGGTATTTCTCCATTTGTGAGTTAAATTCATTCATAAAAGTATCCCAATCTGTAGTTGCAAGACTATATATGCTATAAACAAAATATAATCCATTAATACTTAAGGCAACCAATGCAAATGTTTTTGCTGTTTTCATTGCTTTTACATCGTCAATATCATATTCTTCAGGAAATTCATGTGCTTCTTTTAATTTTTTATTTGCAATTAAAAAAGAAGGAAGTGCAAGTAAAATTCCAAGACCTGCAAAACAGCAGCATAAAAGACTTACAGAAGATAAGATGTAAATTAAAGTTGTGCTTAGTTTTTTCATTTGGTAGTTTAGTAGTTAATTTTAATAAGATAGTTTATAATCATGATTGATAAATTCAAGTACGCTAAACTACTAATTATTTTTTTTGATTGCTTAAATTTCGCTTTAAAATTTATCAAAATAAACAAGAATAAGCCTAATAACGTAAAAATTGCAGGATACATTTTAAAAGAACCTAAAAAATCGCCATGAATTAGCATTAAAAAAGAGCGCTGAAAACCACAGCCCAAACATTCAACACCAAAGAAGGTTTTGCTAAAACAAGGCAACATGTAATCTTTTAAATCGATGAGCATTTATTATTTTTTTTTAGAAGCAAGATTCAAGAAACAAGAATTAAGAGAAAGAAGACTGTCTAAAAAGACAGGATAATTATTAAAAGACCAAAAATTTAATGTTTTTATTATTCTAAGGTCTTTTATTTTACTCTATTCTCTATTCTCTATTCTCTTCTCGTTTTTTTTCTCTTTTTATTGACAATTATATAAATGATTAAAAAATAAGTTTTTGGCAGTCTTGACTCAAAATATCTTGGTTCTTTTCAATCAAAAACTTAAACCTACTTAAACATATCCATTCCAGGAATATTTGGCATACCTGCTTTTGCAGCAACAGCCATTTCATGTTCGTTAATTTGAGATGCTTTTGCAATTGCTTTATTTAAAGTGATGATTAAAAAATCTTCTAATTCCTCTTTATCAGCAAGCAAAGTATCATCAATTGAAATCGATTTTATTTCTCTATTGGCAGTTAAGGTTACTTTAATTTTTCCATCAGCACCAGTTTCATCAACCAAAACAGTGTTTAAACGTACTTTAGTTTCTTCTACTTTTTTTTGAGCATCTTTTATTTTCTGCATCATTCCAGACATATCTCCAAACATAATTTTCTTTTTTTAGTTATAAATACAAAACTAACAAATTCATAAAGAATTCTTATTCTTTAAAAATGAAAAAAATATTTCTTTTATCCTTATTTATTAATCTTATTTTTGCGGTCGCTTGTAAAAATGATAATAAAATGATGAAGAGTACTGATGCAAAGCATCCTGTAGCCGATAAAATACCAACTGAATTAAAAAAACACGAAGACGTAAGAATAGATAACTATTTTTGGATGCGTTTGTCTGATGATCAAAAATTAGCTCCTGTAAAAGATGACCAAACTCAAAAAGTAGTTGCTTATCTAGAAGCTGAAAATGAATATTATGAGAATGTAACTGGGTTCACAAAAACGTTTCAAGAAGAATTGTTTCATGAAATGAAAGGCAGAATCAAAGAAGATGATTCTTCTGTGCCTATTAAAAGCAATAATTATTTTTATAGCACACGTTTCGAAATTGGGAGTCAATACCCAATTTATAGTAGAAAAAAAGAAACCTTAGAGGCTGAGGAGGAAATTTTGTTTGATGTAAATGAAATGGCAAAAGACTTCGATTATTATCAATTAGGAGGTTTAAATGTTTCTGAAGATAATAAATTGATTGTTTTTGCAACAGATACTGTAAGTAGAAGACAATATTTTTTACGAATTAAAAACTTGGAAACTGGCGAAATCTATAAAGATATTATCGATAATACAACAGGAGGTTCTGTTTGGGCTAATGATAATAAAACCATTTTTTACACCAAAAAAGATCCAAAAACATTACGAAGCGAAAAAATATTTAGACATGTTTTAGGTACACCAACATCTGAAGATGTGGAAGTGTATCATGAAAAAGATGAAACTTTTGGCACGTATGTAACCAAATCAAAATCTAAAGATTACATAATTATTGGTTCTTACAGCACACTTTCAAACGAGGCACAATATTTAGATGCCAACAATCCAACAGGTAAATTTACCATGTTGCAAGAAAGAGTAGCCGATTTAGAATATAATGTTTCTCATTATAAAGATCATTTTTATATAATGACGAATAAAGACAATGCTACCAATTTTAAGTTGATGAAAACTCCCATTTCTCAAACAAAAATAGAGCATTGGGTAGATGTTATTCCTCATAGAGAAGATACTTTGTTAGAAGATTTTTCTATTTATAAAGAGTATTTAGTTTTAGAGGAACGTACAAATGGGTTGAATAGAATCCGTATAAAACGTTGGGATGAAACTGAAGATTATTATTTGCCTTTTGGTGAAGAAACCTACTCAGCAGGTGTCTATGGAGATGATGAATTTGACACAGAAATTATAAGGTATTCTTACAATTCTTTTACAACACCAAGTTCTGTCATCGATTTTAATATGGCAGATAAATCCAAAGAAATAAAAAAAGAACAAGAAGTTTTAGGAGGAAAGTTCAACAAAGAAAACTACAGAAGCGAACGTGTTTGGGCAACTGCAAGAGATGGAAAAAAAGTAGCCATTTCTATGGTGTATCATAAAGATACAAAACTAAACAAAGACACACCATTAATGCAATATGCGTATGGTTCTTATGGACATACAATTTCAGATAGTTTTTCTACAACTCGTTTAAGTTTGTTAGATAGAGGTTTTGTATTTGCGTTAACGCATATTAGAGGAAGCCAATATTTAGGACGCGAATGGTATGAAGATGGTAAAATGTTGAACAAGAAAAATACGTTTACAGACTTTATAGATTGCTCAAAATATTTAATTGATAATAACTACACATCAGCCAAACATTTATATGCAATGGGTGGTTCTGCAGGAGGTTTATTAATGGGTGCTATTATAAATATGAATCCTGAGTTGTATAATGGTATTATTGCAGCTGTACCTTTTGTGGATGTAATTTCTACAATGTTAGACGATTCCATTCCTTTAACAACTGGAGAATATGATGAATGGGGAAATCCTAATGATAAAACGTATTATGATTACATAAAATCGTATTCGCCTTATGATCAAGTGGAAGCAAAAGAATATCCAAATATGTTGGTAACTACAGGTTATCATGATTCTCAAGTTCAATATTGGGAACCTGCAAAATGGGTTGCAAAATTAAGAGAACTAAAAACAGATGCTAATTTGTTGATGTTGCATACCAATATGGAAGCTGGTCATGGAGGAGCTTCAGGGCGTTTTGAAGCTTTAAAAGAAACAGCAAAAGATTACACATTCTTTTTAGCTCTAGAGAATAAAGTAGATATTGAAAATACTAAGATTTAAAATAATTTCGTATTTCAATTAGGATGTGTATTTTTGCAACCGGTTGAAAAACAAACTTCACTGGTTTTTCATGCTGAATATTGTTCAGTATCCAAAATCTGTGAGGTTTTTCCATGAAAACTAAGCATGACAAGAAATCAAGGAATTAACAATACTATTTTAGAATTGGTTGGAGATACACCAATGGTAAAGCTTCAAAGAATAACCAAACATCTAAAAGGTAATTATTACGCAAAATTAGAAGCCTTTAACCCTGGGTTATCTCAAAAAGATAGAATTGCACTGCATATTGTAGAAAATGCAGAAAAAAAGGGAATCCTTAAAAAAGGAGCAACTATTGTAGAAACAACTTCTGGTAACACAGGCTATAGTTTAGCAATGATTGGTTTGGTAAAAGGCTATAAATGTATTTTAGCAGTTTCAGATAAATCTTCTCAAGATAAAATCGATTTGTTAAAAACAATGGGAGCAGAGGTGCATGTTTGTCCTGCAAATGTGCCAGCAGCAGACCCAAGATCTTATTATGAGGTTGCCAAAACCATTCATAGAAAAACAAAGAATTCTGTATATATCAATCAATATTTTAACGAATTAAATATTGAAGCACATTATAGAACTACAGGTCCAGAAATCTGGGAACAAACACAAGGCAATATTACGCATTTAGTGGTGGCAAGTGGTACTGGAGGCACTATTTCTGGAACAGGAAAATACTTAAAAGAACAAAACCCAAACATTAAAGTTTTAGGAGTTGATGCTATTGGCTCTGTCTTAAAAAAATACCACGAAACTGGCGAATTAGATTTAAACGAAGTTTCACCTTATAAAATTGAAGGTTTAGGGAAAAATTTAATTCCGACTGCAACCGATTTTGATGTTATTGATGTATATGAAAAGGTTTCTGATAAAGATGCCGCTTTTGCTTCAAGAGATATTTTAAAGAAAGAAGGAATTTTCGGAGGATATACTTGTGGAGCAGTTGTGCAAGCAACTTTACAATATGAAGCTCAAGATTATTTTGATGAAAATAGCGTTGTTGTTCTTATTTTTCCAGATCATGGTTCACGTTACATGAACAAAATTTATAACGACGATTGGATGAAAGAGCAAGGTTTTATGGAATAGTTTTATAAATAATACTATAAAATTACTTACATTGTCCAAATTCTTAATTTTACTTAACTTTGCACGTTTTTAAAAACAAAACATAAAATGACGACAGATTTATTTGATAGATTTATAAAAGATAAAGGTCCCTTAGGAAAATGGGCTGAACAAGCAGAAGGATATTATGTTTTTCCTAAGTTAGAAGGTCCAATTTCTAACAGAATGTCTTTTAATGGTAAAAAAGTAGTTACTTGGAGTATCAATGATTATTTAGGATTGGCAAACCATCCAGAAGTTTTAAAGGTTGATGGAGAAGCTGCTGCAGAACATGGAATGGCATACCCAATGGGTGCTAGAATGATGTCTGGACACACTCCAATTCACGAGCAATTAGAACGTGAATGTGCAGAGTTTGTAAACAAAGAAAAAGCATATTTATTAAACTTTGGTTATCAAGGAATTATGTCAGCTATAGACGCTTTGGTTACCAAAAATGATATTATTGTCTATGATATGGACACACACGCTTGTATTATAGATGGTGTTCGTTTGCATGCAGGAAAACGTTTTGTATATCGACATAATGATATGGAAAGTTTTGAAAAAAACATTAAACGTGCTAAAAAAATGGCTGAAAAAACTGGAGGAGGAATTCTAGTAATTTCTGAAGGTGTTTTTGGAATGCGTGGAGAGCAAGGTCGTTTAAAAGAAATTATTGCTTTTAAAAAAGAATATAACTTTAGAATTTTAGTAGATGATGCTCATGGTTTTGGAACTCTTGGAGAAGGAGGAAGAGGAACTGGTTTTGAGCAAGGAATTCAAGATGAAATTGATGTTTATTTTGCAACTTTTGCAAAATCGATGGCAGGTTTTGGAGCTTTTTTAGCAGGAGATAAAGATGTAATGCAGTTTTTGCAATACAATATGCGTTCGCAAACCTTTGCAAAGTCTTTGCCAATGGCAATGGTTAAAGGAGCTTTAAAGCGTTTGGATATGTTGCGTACTATGCCAGAATTAAAAGAAAAATTGTGGGAAAACACAAGAAACTTACAATCTGGTTTAAGAGCTGCAGGTTTCGATTTAGGAACTACACAAACTTGTATTACTCCAGTGTTTTTAAATGGAGAAATTCCAGAAGCAATGGCAATGGTAAATGATTTACGTGAAAATCACGGAATTTTCTGTTCTATTGTAGTGTATCCTGTAATACCAAAAGGTTTAATTATCTTAAGATTGATACCAACAGCAACACACACACAAGATGATATTGATGAAACCATTACTGCTTTTTCTGCAATTAGAGAAAAATTAGAAAATGGAACGTATAAAAAGATTGCAGCAGCAATGATGTAGTTTTTTTATGATATATAAAATTTAAAAACCGAGCAAATTGCTCGGTTTTTTTTGTTTAAAATTTTAAAAGATGTTTTACTAATGGTTATTGCTATCGTTCAAGAATAATATTTTCATACTATATGTATCAGTAATAAATTAGTTGGAGCTATTGAGCGCTTTTTTCTTATTCTTGTTGATCATCAATTAATTGCTGAATCAAGTTGGGTAGATTTGTATCTTTAAAATCTGGTTGTAAATAATAAGGATGATATAGTACTTCCTTTCTTTTTATATAAGCTGTTCTAAGTCCAGCTTTCTTTGCTCCAAATAAGTCCCAATCATGAGTTGCTACCATCACAATATTGTCGGTTTTTATTCCTTCTTGTTTGGCAACAGACTCGTAAATATCTTTAAAGGGTTTGTATTTTTTTACATCATCTACAGAATAATAAGAATCAAAAAGATTTATAATACCTGCATTGGTTAGCTGTTCTTTGATCATTGCTAAAGAGGAGTTTGAAACAGCAATTACGCGAATATCTTTATCCTTTAATAATTTAATTGCAGGTTGAACATCCTCATAAGCAGGTAGTTTTTTAAATTCGCCAAGTATCTCAGCTTTAGTTTTATTACTTAAAGTTTTATTGCTTTCAAAAAATAAACTTTCCAAAGCCACATCTGCTAATTCCCCAAAATTCTTGTACTCGTCCATAATTCCCATAATCGTAGAATTGTACAATAATTTTGTGAACCAATATTTCAAAACATATTTGTCCTCAAAGTGCTTATCAAATTGTTCTTGAAGTAGACTTAAATTTAATAAGGTTTCGTTCATATCAAAGAATACTGCTTTTATCATCTTATTCATGTTGTTTATAAAGTTGTTTTATATAGAGTTGTTATTTTAGTTTTATTGAAGTCATATAAATTTTACTCCATCTATTCTTACTTCCTTGGACCTAATTTTGAAAATATTATCATTATTAAAAATTATTCCGTTTTCAAATATAATAAAATCGTTGATCGTTATATTTTGCATTTTTTCAAATACATTGTTTCAAGGCCATTAAAACAAACTTTAATTGTTCTGTATTGTTAGTCTTTTTTTTCTTTGTTTATATTTTCTTTTTGTACGGATTAATTTATATCTCAAATCATCATAAAATAAACTTGTCGATAAAATTATTGCTCCAAAAATTAGAGTGTTTAGTTTCAAGTCAAGCCTTGAGTAGAGAAATCCAGCGATTATTCCACCAAGAAAGAAGGAGCAAATTATATAAATCCGTAGTTTTATAGTTGCTTTTATTTTTTCTCTTTTCGGATTATATTTAGAAAAAAATAGTTGCGATAGTTCAATTCCTAAATCTGTGAACAGCCCTGTTAGATGTGTTGTTCTTACAACTGCATTTGAAATTTTTGTTACAAAAGAATTTTGAAGTCCCATTGCAAAAAGTAGTAGACAAACAATTACATTAGGGTATTTTAATTCTCCTATGTTACTTGTTATTGAAATTGATAATAAAATCAAACATTCAATGATGGTTGGTAAAACAAAAACATTAAGTTTTTTACTTTCCTTAAATTTTTCGATTAGGAAACTTGATGAAAAAGAACCAAAGAGAAAGGAAAAAATATAAAGAAAATAAACGGTTCCTTTCCATAATTCGAAATTTGCAACGTCACTAATAAAAAGAGCAAAATGACCAGTTACATTGGTTGTGAGTTCTTTGAAAGCTAAAAATCCTGTAATATTTACAATTCCAGCAACAAAAGACAAAATCGTAGCAATTCTAAAATTTTGTTTTAAAGTTCTGCTTTTGCCTTGATGTCTAAACATTTTATTTCTATTTAGTTCGATTTTTTAAATTGCACATGATGGTTTATGTAAAAGATTAGTTGTGGTTTTGTGTGCGAGGAATTTACAAAGGTAATTTATGTTACTTCAACAATGCCAGAAAATTATTGCCTAAATTTAACGAAGAATATGTTTTTTTTTAACTCAGATCTTTGTTAGCATTTCGTTTTTATTTTCAGTTTAACAATTTTTCTAGGTTCAAATGAATTAGTATTTACTTTCAACTCCAATTTTTCTTTTATTTCCGCATTATTTCCAAGAGCAACTATTCGAGAAAAAACTTTAAAACTTGATTTGTCCAATGATTTAGGTAAAAATTCTATATCTAATTCTTTAGGAATTGACTTTAATGCGTATTGAAAATATTCATTAAAATCAGTATTATGTTCGTCAAGATTATCTGGTTTTATTATACCTAAATCCATATCATTTGGTTTTTCGATATTTAAATCGGTAAAACTACCACCAATTAGAATAATTAAATTATCTAAATTAGATTGCTCCATTTTATCCGAAACAAAATCGTTTAGTAAATTAAATAATTCTATCCTTCTTTCTGATATCAGATATTCTTTTTTAAACTCGCTTATTTCCATAAAAACAGGTTCATTTAAAAATGGTTTATTTAAGTCAGTGGGTAGATTGTAAATCATATCCAACCAGCACAAACATCTGTATTCTATTCCTTGTAAATTATTTTTATTAGACAAATATTCATAGAATACTTGAAGTAATTCGATATTCGGATTTGTGATTATATTTTGAAAATGATTTTGAATTTCGTTTTCTAGTGAATCTAAATTGTTAGAATTCTGTTTATAATTCCTGATTCTTTCCCATTTATCGTTTTCCATTTTATCGTTTTCCTAAATGAATGCCAACGTTTTAGTGCTTATGCTTAGTTGCGTTTTGTTATGCTAAAAGTAAGCAAAAAAATACCCAAATTGGCTGTGTGCGAGTTTTTTCCAAAGGAAAAAACGGTTAAGCAATTAAGTATACACATTGTTATAACCAGTGTTTTATTTTTCCGTTTTTAAATAGTCAATCAAGTTTTTCGTTTTTGAAACTAATTTCACATCTTGTTTATCCATTTTATCAAAATCAGAATTGTCAATAATATCAATACATTTTTTGAATGCTTTTACTGCCTTTTCATCATTATTTAAAATTTTAAGTAATTCATCACAGTAATTTTGAATTTTTTTACTGTTAAAAGGTGGTAAATCTCCTTTTGCAAATAACATTCTAAATAGCATTAAAATATGAAATTTCACTTTTCGATAAGATGTGTCTATACTTCCTTTTCTGAAGTATACTTCAAGTTTATAATAAGCAAAAGCACTTGTATAATAAGGTGAATAAAGATGTTCTGTATTAAAAATTTGCATTCGACCTTCGTTTAGTTTTTTTACAATCAATCCAAAATAACTTGTTACATTATGTGGCTCATCTAAGAACATTCCAGCAAATGATTTTATTTGATATGGGACAGTTATTATTCTTGATTTTAAAACATTATTATCAGTATTATATTGTTTAGATCTACGTTCATAATAAATTCTAGAATCTCCTGTAAATGAATTGTAATATTGTTCTAGACTTCTTTGAAACTGTGTTAATGAAGCAAGTTGTTCTTTTTTTATTGGTGTTTGATTATTTGTAGCTAGAGTAATTCTTGTTTTAATATCATCGTCAGTTGTTGCAATTAATTTTATCGGTATATTAACTTTATTAATGTTTTCAGAATCTTTGTTATTGTATAAAACATTACTTGTTTGGCATCCATTTACAATTTGATAATCTGTTATAGTAAATTGATTTCCAGTTGGCGAAATTGAGCTAGCAACAATTGTTACACCATTATTAAGTACACTAAATATTTCCGAATCATTATTATTTAATGTTGAAGATATTCCTCCATTAACATCATTGTTTTCTCCTTGAAAATCTCTCACATTATCTTCGAATACACTTAATAAGCTTCCTTCATCATCTGAAACAATTTTATAAAACTCTTCATATGGTAATAAGCCAATATATGCTTGTGAAATTCCATTGATTTCAGGCATTGTAATTCGATTGTTAAAGTTAATTGTTGTACTTACAGATTCTTTTGTTTTACGATAAGCTGTTGAAAGCTCTCTTGCTCCATATGGTGTGAAATTGATTTTTTCAAATAAATTTGTTTCTTCTATGGATTCTATTCCATTTTCAATAATACCTTTAAGATTAGCATCTTCTGTCCATTTTCCAGTTGTTACATAATAAAGTTTTAAAATTGGATTATGTTTGAATTTTGGTGCATTATCATAAATATGGTTTGTTATTTCAACATATTTTTTTATACTTTCATTTCTTACAAGCTTAGGTTTACTAGAGAAAAAGTCCAAAACACCAAAGAAAAAAGTGTTTATATCAGCTCCAGAAAATTTAGAAGAAGTTTTTGATTGAGTAAAAATAAATTCTACATCTAAAAAATTATTTTTTTCTATTAAATCATCTACTTCATCTTTTGAGTCAATCAATTGACCATTTACAATGATTGCTAAACCATCAACACCTGTGTCATTGCCTTCTCCAATTGTAAGATTTTCTATATCGAAAGTCTTGTTATAATCGTTAGATACAATAGTATAATTTACAAGCTTTTCAAAATCTTTTGAATCTCCTTGTGATTTTAATTCTTGATTTACTAATAATTCTTTTATTAAACTTTCTGTTATTCTATCCATTTTCGGGCAGTTTTTTTCAAATTGGTGGCAACTTATTTATATGCGTAACTTTTGTCCTATTTACACTCTATTTTGGCATGATATGCAGAAGTTTAACATCATTATATCTTAATTTGCTAAGTAAAGTATTTTCGTTTAAATTTCTATAAGGGAAAACACCCCTTTTTTAAAATAAAAAACTCGAACAGCAGATGCCATTCGAGTTATAAATTATTATAAAAAATAAGTTTTAGAATCTAAACTCCAAACCACCATAGATTCCAAAAGGATGTCCAGGTCTTAAACCTGCAGGAACTCTAGAAGCTGCATAGGTTTCATCTAACAAATTAATAATATTTGCAGTAAGGTTTAATTGTTTGGTTACATAGTATTTCCCAGAAACATCAACGATGAAATTACTGGCTACTTTTTCGTTGGTTGGAATTGTTCCAGCACCAGCAAGTGTTCTAAACTCGCCATTAAAGCGTCCATTTAAGTTGATTTCAAAAGCTGTGTGTTCTACAGAAAAACCAACATTAAATTGATGTTTTGGAATGTATGGCAATTCATCACCCACAGTTACAGTTCCCCACAAACTATCATCACTCCCAAAACTATTTTGGAATTCAGTGTTTGTAAAGGTATAACCAACAGAAATAGGTAAGGCAATTTTGGCATCCGCTTTTGCGAAATTATAATTCAGCAATAATTCAATTCCGTTTACATTTACTTCACCAGCATTAAATTGGTCTAAAGAACCTGTTCCACCAGTCGCAGCTAAATCACTTCCTAAAAGATTAGAATAATCGTTAAAGAATCCTACAAATTCACCAGAAATTCCTGCAACATTAAAACGCGCTCCTAACTCATAATTAATACTTTCTTCTGGTTCTTGACCTTCTTGATTTCCAGGAGGCGAAAATCCTTTGTGAATACCACCAAAAATAGAAATGTCGTTATTAAATCTATAATTTGCACCCATTCCAGGGATAAAAACATCTACCGAATTTTCTCTTTCAGCTAAATTTACACCAGTTCTGTTTACATCACTTTTACCAAAATCTTCTCTTTTTAAAGTGATATTTTCATAACGAACTCCTGGTGTAAACGTCCAATTCTTATATTTTAATTTATAGGTGATAAAAGAAGCAAAAGCATTTGCACTTGTAATTCTGTTTGCATCAGTTCCAGGAACTCCAGCAGTTGTTAAGGCTAAAACACCAGTATCAGAAATACCATATTGATCTACCCATTGAAAACGATCTTCTTCATCATAATGAAAACGAAAACCAACTTCAATATCATGAAAAGCATCTCCTTTATACCAATGATAATCTAATTTTGATTGGATTCCTTGTGACTCATATTTTCTATTATTTGCTTTCACACCAAGAGCATCTGCACCTGAATTTACAGAACCGTTTACAATATTAAAATGATTAGACAACGTAGTTGGGTCTTCTAAAACATTGGCAATAGATTGTTTGTCACCATTAAAAGTAACATCATTTAATTTGTACCAATTTCTCGCAAAATTATTTTGATAAGCAGTGGTTGTTACTCGTATATTTTTAGAGAAGTTCGCTTTGTGTGTAATTGCATATTGTGTATGATCAGTCGTCATTTTATCAGCATCAGAAGACGCATATCTAGCAAACGGATCTATATTAAAATCAGCTTCTGTCAACCCTAAATAGGTTTCATTACCAACTTCATCAGAATACTGAAATTTAAACTCCAAAGATTGTTTTACACGCGCATTTGGGAATAAATTCACAGCAAATTTAGCAACAACATCATTCTTATCAAAACCTGTGTCTTTTCCACTTGGCAAGGTTTTAAAACCATTAGAACCATAATTTAAATACTCAACCATGTATCCAAAGATTTCATTTCCTCCACCAATTTTTGCATGCAATTGGCTAGAATTAAAACTACCATAACTGGCTCTTACTTGACCTCCAAATTCAGTCGGAATTTGAGAAGAAATCATGTTAATAGCACCACCAGTTGTAAAAGGTCCATATTGTACTTGGCTACTTCCTTTTAAAACTTCTACAGCTTCCATTCTTGCAATAGTAGGGAAGTAGTAAGCAGATGAAGCACTGTAAGGAGCAGGTGCAATTAAAATACCATCTTCCATTAAGGTAATTTTAGAACTTCTTTCTGGAGAGGTTCCTCGTAAACTAATATTTGGACGCAAACCAAAACCATCTTCTTCATAAATGCTAACTCCAGGCACTGTTCTTAAAGCTCTGCTAACATCAGTAAAACCAAATTTCTGCAATTCTTTAGGTGATAAATAATAGGCAGAACCTGTTCTGTTTTTTGCTACATATTTGTTCCCAAAAATTGCAGTTGTAGAAATAATTACTTCGTCCAATTTCTGGATTGAGTCTAATGTAACATCCTTTTTCTTTTTTTCTTGAGCACTTACTGCAAGCGTTAATAAGGCTGATGCTAAAAGAATTCCTCTTTTCATTTTATTTAGATTAAATATAAATAGATTTTTTAAACAGGCGCAAAGATACACGCTCCTTTTAGTTATGCAAAATTTATTTAGAACAAATAAGAATAATATTTTATTGTGTTGATAGTCAGGTGTTAATGTTTTATTTATGTATTGTTAATATGATTTTCTATCATTGATGATTTATAATCCATTGAGATTAAATTAGTTTACATTTAATAATAATTGTAAATTTGTACGCAATTATATCTTAATTGCAACATGATAGCACACGAAAACAAAATTTTAGGAGAAGGACTAACATATGATGACGTTCTTTTAGTTCCAGCTTTTTCTCAAGTACTTCCAAGAGAAGTAAGTATACAAACAAAATTTACAAGAAATATTACCATTAACGTTCCTATTGCTTCTGCAGCTATGGATACTGTTACAGAATCTGCTTTGGCAATTGCGATTGCAAGAGAAGGTGGTATTGGAGTTTTACATAAAAATATGACTATTGAGCAACAAGCTCAAGAAGTTAGAAAAGTAAAGCGTGCAGAGAGTGGAATGATTCTAGATCCTGTAACATTGCCTTTAACTGCAAAAGTAATAGATGCCAAAGCATTTATGAAAGAGCATGGAATTGGTGGAATTCCGATTGTGGATGATCATGGAATTTTAAAAGGAATTGTAACCAATAGAGATTTACGTTTTGAGCATGACAATAACAGACCAATTGTTGAGGTGATGACCAGTGAGAACTTGGTAACTGCAGGTGTTGGTACTTCTTTAAATGATGCAGAAAAAATTCTTCAGAATTATAAAATAGAAAAACTTTTAATTGTTGATGATGCTTATAAATTAAAAGGATTAATCACTTTTAGAGATATCACAAAAGTTACTCAAAAACCGATAGCAAATAAAGATTCTTTTGGTAGGTTAAGAGTTGCTGCAGCTTTAGGTGTAACTCCAGATGCTGTGCATAGAGCAGAAGCTTTGGTAAATGCAGGTGTTGATGCTGTAATTATTGATACTGCTCATGGACATACAGAAGGTGTTGTAAAAGTATTAAAAGCTGTAAAAGAAAAGTTTCCTGAATTAGATGTTGTAGTAGGAAATATTGCAACTCCAGAAGCAGCAAAATATTTAGTAGCTGCAGGTGCAGATGCTGTAAAAGTAGGGATTGGACCAGGTTCTATTTGTACAACAAGAGTTGTTGCAGGAGTTGGGTATCCTCAATTTTCGGCGGTTTTAGAAGTTGCACACGCTATTAAAGGTAGTGGAGTTCCTGTAATTGCAGATGGTGGAATTCGTTATACAGGAGATATTCCTAAAGCAATTGCTGCTGGTGCAGATTGTGTAATGTTAGGATCACTTTTAGCAGGTACCAAAGAATCTCCAGGAGAAACCATTATTTACGAAGGAAGAAAGTTTAAATCTTATAGAGGAATGGGTTCTGTAGAAGCTATGAAACATGGTTCTAAAGATCGATATTTCCAAGATGTAGAAGATGATATTAAAAAATTAGTTCCTGAAGGAATTGTTGGTAGAGTACCTTACAAAGGAGAATTGTATGAAAGCATTCATCAATTTGTAGGTGGTTTAAGAGCAGGAATGGGATATTGTGGTGCAAAAGATATTGAAACTTTAAAAGAAACAGGGAGGTTTATAAGAATTACAGCAAGTGGAATTAACGAAAGTCATCCTCATGATGTAGCAATTACAAAAGAAGCGCCTAATTACAGTAGAAGATAATTATTTAGAAACAAATTTTAAGATATAAAAAACGAAAATGGAAGATCAGAATTTTATCAATTTTAAAAAAACGCGAGATTTAGGAGCGATGATTTCTGATACCATTAAGTTTTTAAGTGTAGAATGGAAACCCTTTTTAGGAACTATTCTTAAAATATCTATTGTTCCAATTATCATTGCTATTTGCGCTGTAATTTATTTTGCAATGATATCTACCGATTTTATTCTTGATTTATCTCAGTTTAGTGAAGACAGTAATTTTGATGAATTAAATTTTTCTCAAATATTTGTTCCACTTTTAATTTATATACTTTCATATATAGTTGCTTATTCTTTAATGACAGTTTCTTCTTTAGCTTACATAAAATCTTATATAGCTAATAAGGGTTTTGTAAATTTTGATGAGGTTCAAAAAACAACCAAAGACAAATTTTGGTCATACATAGGGTTGTTTATTTTAGTGGCAATTATTGTTGGTTTTGGGATGCTATTTTGTATTCTGCCAGGTATTTATTTTGCAGTAGTTTTATCATTATCTATTTGCTTGGTCGTTTTTAAAAACACAGGTGCTTTAGATGCAATTAGCGATTCTTTTGGTTTTATAAAAGGTCATTGGTGGGAAACATTTGGGATTTTATTGGTGATACAAATTTTAATTGGTCTTATAGGATTTTTTGCTGGTTTACCTGCAAGTATTTATCAAGGTGCTGATATGACTACAATCTTACAAGGTCAAGATCCTACTGAGTTGATTAGTTCTTTTCAAGATCCTATTTATTTAGTTTTAATGGGTTTTTCTTACCTTATAAATTTCATTTTGTATTTAGTTTCAGTAGTTGTTATTGTATTTGTTTATTATGATATAAAAGAACAAAAGAATCCATCATCAGAAATGATTGATGAGATTGGTGTTTATTAAATAATTTTTGATTTATAGAATATTCTTTATTAAATCTGATATTATTCCCTTTAATATATTTCTTAAAACATTGTTTTTAATAGAATTATAATTAGGCGTAGTTATTATAATAATTGTCAGTTTGAATTTTGGGAATTCTTAATTGATAATTATTAGATTTATCTTTCTATGATAAGGTTTCGCTCCTATGGAGCTCTACTTTAATTTTTATTGTATTCTTCTATTCATATTTTGCTCCTATGGAGCTGAAAATCTCATAGGGATGAAATATTGATCACAAATTGATTTGAAGACCAATTAAGCCCTAAAAGGGCCAAATGACAAAACTGTATGGAAGTTTTTGATTTTTTATTCAGAAGAATGTCACTTCGATTTTAAGAGAAGCCTTGTAATCTTGCTAACACAAGATTGACCATCTTTATGTGATTTCTCCCAAAAGGTCGAAATGACAAAACTGTATGGAAGTTTTTGATTTTTTTATTTAGAACGATGTCACTTCGATTTAAAGAGAAGTCTCATAATCTTGCTAACACAAAACTTAGTAACTCTGTGTGATTTCTCCCCAAAGGATGAAATGACAAAACTGTATGGAAGTTTTTGATTTTTTTATTCACAACACTGTCACTTCGATTCTAAGAGAAGTCTCATAATTTTGCTGACACAAAACTGTCCAACTCTGTGTGATTTCTCCCAAAAGGTCGAAATGACAAGACTGTATGTATTTTTTTTACTCATAACAGTGTCACTTCGATTTTAAGAGAAGTCTCATAATCTTGCTAACACAAGATTGACCATCTTTATGTGATTTCTCCCAAAAGGTTGAAAAGACAAAACTGATTGTAAAAGTTTTCATTTCCAATTAGAATTGGATTATAATACTGATACAACACCATCACTTAAAACCATAAAAAAACCTCACAATTAAATACATAATTGTGAGGTTTCTATTTTATAGAATTTGTAAAAAAATTATTCTTTTACTTTTTCTTTAAATTCGTCAAACTTATCAGTTGTTGGTTTTGGCCAGCTATTGTTAGAAGTATCAACATCTGCAGTTTCCATGTCAGGATCTACAGTAATTTTTGTAATTTCTTGTGTAGAAGAAAATACTCTTCTTACAGTAGTATCATCACTCATCCAAATTTGAGCTGGGAAAGTTTGTTTTGTTTTTGTACCATCAGCATACGTTAATTCAACGATTAATGGCATCACTAAACCTCCTGGCTTTTCAAATTCAACAGAATAGATAAATGAAGGAATTTCTTTACCATCAGCATAAGCATCCATTGCTTTTGGATTCGCATCCTCTTTTTTATCTGTAATGTATACTAATTCTCCTAAATTATCAAAATACTGTTTGTATTGCTCCTTTAACTTGGTAACTCTTTCACCTGCCTTATCTGTTAAATATAAAGGTTTTACTTCTTTAATTCCGATGTCAGTAACATCAGTTGTGTAGAACCAACCTCTAAAGAACCAATCTAAATCCATTGCAGAAGCATCTTCCATAGATCTAAAGAAATCTTCTGGAGTTGGGTGTTTAAACATCCATCTTTGAGAATACGTTCTAAAAGCATGATCAAATAATTCTGGTCCCATAATCGTTTTACGCAACATATATAAACCAGCAGCTGGCTTAGAATATGCATTTGGTCCGAATTGTTTTACATAATCTCCTTGAGACATAATAGGAGAGATGTTAGATTGATCTCCACCCATATAACGTGTAATATCTTTTGCTGGGTTTGAAGCAAATAATTCTGCATCATACACATCTTCAGCTAAAATTTCTACGAAAGAGTTTAAACCTTCATCCATCCAAGTCCATTGTCTTTCATCAGAATTTACAATCATTGGGAAAA
>CAXBPL010000020.1:0-42881 GCA_963977615.1 uncultured Polaribacter sp.
AGCAAGCAAGTTATATCAATGGAATTAATTTACCTGTAGATGGTGGAAGAACAAAGAGTTTGTAAAAGCCCATCCCTAACCCTTCCCAAAAGGAAGGGAATTAAATTGTGAAAAATAATTATATTAGTGATCAAAAATAAAAAAAAGTATTAATAAAAAATTCCAAATTCACCCAGTTTGGAGTTCCTTCCCTTTGGGAAGGCTAGGATGGGCTTTTTGATATGAGTAATCTAGTACAACCAATAAATTTTAAAAAGTGGATTGACGAACATCGTCATTTACTAAAACCACCAGTTGGTAATAAACAAGTTTGGAAAAATGGCGAATATATTGTGATGGTTGTTGGTGGGCCAAACAACAGAAAAGATTATCACTATAATGAAACTCCAGAGTTTTTCTATCAATTAGAAGGAGACATGATTTTAAAAATCATTGATGAAAAAGGAAAACAAATTGATGTAGAAATTAACGAAGGTGATATTTATTTATTACCAGGTAAAGTGCCACATTCGCCTCAAAGAAAAGAAAATACGGTTGGTTTGGTGATAGAATATCCACGTTCTAAAAATATGATGGATGCTTTAGAATGGTATTGTGAAAACTGCGAAAATCAATTGTATAGAGAGGAATTTTCTGTAGAAAATATAGAAACAGATATGCAGAAAATATTTGAAACCTTTTATTCTGACGTAGAAAAATGTACTTGTGATAATTGTGGAGAATTTATGGAAGCACCTAAAAAGGTTTAGATTAAAATTATGCTAGGTAAAAGTATTAGAATTTATTTAAAAGATGGAAGTGTTACAGGTATTAAGTTAGCTGAAGTGGTGAATTTAACAATTCAAGCTCTATCTAGTCCTAGAAATAAGATTTCAGATTTAAATAAATTTTTCTCAAAAGAGATAAATACCCAAGGAGTTTATTTTTTAATTGGAAATGATGATAAGTCTGGTAAATCAAAAGTTTATATTGGTGAAGCAGAAAACGTTTGGGAAAGGTTAAAAAACCATGCTGTAAAAAAAGATTTCTGGAGTGATGTTGTATTGTTTACAAGTAAAGATGAGAATATTACAAAATCTCACGTTAAGTTTTTAGAAAGTAGACTTGTTGAAATCACTAAGCAAGCTGATAGATGTTTATTAGACAATAATAATAAACCAACTTTAAGTTCTTTACCACTTGCAGATAGAGATTCTATGGAGGAATTTCTTAATAATATTAAACTTTTAAATGGTGTTTTTGGGTTTAAATTTTTAGAAAAGCCAATTAAAAATAAAATATCAGAGGATAATATTGAAGAGATTTTAAAAGAAATAAAAGATTCAACTGAAATAGAAGTAGAATTAAGTTTACTTGTGAAAAATATTGAGGCTAAAGCTATACAAACTAATGAAGGTATAGTTGTTCTGTCAGGTTCGCAAGTATCAGTTAAAGAATCTCAAAATTATGGATATAAGACTTTAAGAGAAGAACTTATTTCTGATAATATTATAATAAAGAATAATATTGGAGAATTAATTTTTTCTAAAGATCATTTATTTCAAAGCCCATCGTCTGCTGCAGCTGTAATAGTAGGTTATTCTGTTAATGGAAGAAGAACATGGAAAGATTCTCAAGGAAAAACTTTGTCGGAAATTGAGAAAGAGAAAATAAACTAATACTCGAACAACAAAACAATGAACCAAAGAAAACTACGAATTAACGGACATTCACATTTATTACCTTATCCTGAGGAAATTCCTCAATTTATGAAGGAAAAAGAAATTTTCTGGGTAGATGATGAGCGCAAACATATGCTACAAAAAGATTGGAGCAGACCTGTAACACATTCTAGTTTTTTCTTAGATGAGAAATTACTTTGGATGGAAAAAAACAAGCTAGATCATGCAGTTGTTTTAAATTTATCTCAATTGTATGGAAATGGTTTGCGTTTAGAGGAAATGAAAAAAGCCTTGCGTTTTCAGAACGATTTTAATGCTAAAGTGCAAAAAAATCATCCTTCTAAATTTACGTGTGGTTTTGTGGTGCATCCAGGTTTTATTTATGGTGCTTTAGATGAAATGAAACGTTGTGTAGAAGAATTAGGTTTAAGAGTTCTGTGTTTACCAACGCATTTTATGGATTCTATTGGACAATGGAGATGTGTTTTTGATGAAGAAAATGATCGAATTTTTGAATTGGCAGACAAGTATAAATTAGCGATTGAAATTCATCCTTATGATGGAGATAAAATGATAAAATTAGAAAATACCAATTGGCGTTTTCACTTAATTTGGATGTTGGCACAATGTGGAGATGCGTATCATTTTTATACTTTAAACGGAATGCAAGAACGTTTTAAAAACATTAGAACGTGTTTTGCACATGGAGGTCAATTGGCACAAATGAATTTAGGTAGAAGAATTCAAGGTTTTGATGGAAGACCAGATTTATTTGAAGGTAAAACGCATCCAAGAAAAGCAATTGGTCATAAAAATATCTTTTTTGATACGTTGGTTCACGATACAGATTCTTTAAAATTGATGTTCAAAAGACAAGGAACAAATCAAGTGTTAATGGGGTTAGATGATCCTTATCCTTTAGGAGAAATGGAAAATGATAAACAATCATCTTATCCAGGAAAAATTTTAGATTTAGCTGTCAAAGAAAATATAATAACAGAAACCGAAAAAGGACAAATTTGGGAAGATAATGTGTTGCAATGGCTTTTTGGTGATGATGAAAAAGCGAAACAAGATTTAATTGATAAAATTTTGAAATAAGTTTTAGTTAGCAGTTAGCAGTTAGCAGTTAGCAGTATTCAGTAGCAGTCAACAATGATTACTGAAAACTACGACTGTCGACTGTAAACTACTCTTTACATCCTTTTAAAACATTTTCTGCTCTAGAAACCATGAATTTTGGATAGAATTCTTCTTCGATTTTTTCTTCTTTTCCTAGTTCAATAGCTCTTTTAATTTCATCACAATAAGGTTGTGTAGATTTTCCGAAAAAACTAGCCATTCCCATATTCCATTCTGCATTTCCTAGAATTACTCTTGGGTTGTTTGGTGCAATTGCTAATGCTTGTGCATATAATTGGCTGTTTTTTCCAGATAATGTCATTCCATATTTTTGACCATCA
This sequence comes from uncultured Polaribacter sp., assembly GCA_963977615.1. GTDB lineage: Bacteria > Bacteroidota > Bacteroidia > Flavobacteriales > Flavobacteriaceae > Polaribacter. The sequence goes on from CAXBPL010000020.1 coordinate 3,125, forward strand.
AAAGCAATATATCCTGTATTTAATAGAGCTTGTGTAATGAGTATTTCAGGATTATTTTCTGAATTCGATTTTGCAACATCTAAAAATTCTTGAGCTTTGGTTAATTTTGTATTTAAAACAGTTTCATCTTTTAGACCAAAACTTCCTAAAATTTCTACAGTTGCTGCGTAATAAGCAGGTTTCCATTTTGTTGGTTCAGCTTTAGAGATTCTTTCAAAAAGTTGAGAAGCTTCTGTCATTTTTCCTTCTTCCCAAAGACCAAATGCTTTTTGCATTCCTGTTTGATATTTAGATTGAGCAGTTGCAATTCCTGCAATTAAAAGTGCGATAATTAAGATGTACTTTTTCATATTTCGTTGGTTTTAAGTTGATGTGTATTTTTTAAATTTCAATATCTATTGATTTGTCTTCTTCTATCATAAATTTTGCGTCCTCATATTTTGGAGGTCCCATAAAACCAGTTGCATTGTTAGAACAGCCATAATCTTCTTTAGGAATTCCTAAAAAGTTAGTGTCCATTTTTTTGTTATCATTCTCATCGTGTACAAATGAAACTGCGTATTCTCCTTTTGGTAAATTTTTAAAAATTACTACGGATTTTTTATTTTCTATTTTTGATATATCACCTTTAAATTGTTTATTTAAGAAGTCCTCTTTTTTGTTATAAATGCCAATCAATAAAGTTCCTTTATCTGAATTTAAACCAGAAATATTTACGGTTAAATTAAAAGTTTCTTCTTGTGCGTTTGTCCCTAAAATGCTGGTTAAAATAATGGCGATTGTTAAGAGTACGTTTTTCATAAGTATTAATTTAATAGGTTGTTTTTCTTTGATGATTCAAATATCTGATGTTTTTAGCGAATTAAAACAAATAACATACCGAATTGTAAATTTTTGATTCTGAGTTGTAAATAAAATCTCGCAAAGACTCGAATGCGCAAAGTATTTGAGAAATTTACTTATATTCAAAAAGTTGTTTTTTATATTAAATAATTAATAAAATTTCAATTATTCCATTAGTTAGCAAACTAGTCTAGCCCTGATTGAAGCATTTGTTTGAGCTCTTTTTTGCCTTTTTTCAGGCAAAAAAAGCGAGTGCTGAAAGCAGGAAATAGCTCCAAGAAACATTATAAATTGTTTAAGTTATTTGAGGTTTTATCATCGCTAATAGTCCAGAAAAAGCCTACAAAAAAGAAGGTGTCTGCATTGGGTACAATTGCTTGTCGATCGAAATTTCCATTCATATTTGGTGTGTTTTTATAGTTGTAACCAAACACATTTTTGGTACCTAAAGCATTGTTTAAAGAGAGATATAATATTTTTTGTTGATCTATTAAATACGCCCAATTTAAACTTACAAAGTTAAAACTTTTGGTTTTATTATTCAAAAAACCTGGCTCATTTGGATTTGTGTAGGTTCTGCCAGATGCAAAATTGTAGGCAAAACCAACCTGACTTTGTAAACTCTCGATAAAATGTTTACCAACGATTGATAAGTTATGAGCCGAAGCAAAATTTGGAGTTGCTGCTGTTGGGTAGTTTCTGAAATCTCTTTTGGTATCTAAAAATGAATACGAAACCCAATAATCTGTATTTTTTATTTTACCATTTTGTCTCCAAAAAATGTCAATTCCTTTTGCAAAAGCAGTTCCATCATTATTAAAATTTGAGTCAAAATTTGGTTGTTGAGAATCGAATTTTACCAAATCTTGATAGTCTTTATAATAGGCTTCTATTCTAAAAATTTGATTCTGTTTTGTATGTTGAAAATTGGCAATTAAATGAGTTGTATTTTCTGCCTTAAAATCTTCATTAAATTTTAAATAATTATTGCTTGGGTTCTGATAAAACTGCCCATAAGCTAAGGAAAACTGTGCGTTTTTACTTGTTTTGTATGATAAAGAAACTCTTGGCGAAATTGTAAACTCATTTAATAACGTTGAATTTTCTGCTCTAATTCCAATTTTTGTCGCTAAATTTTTAGAGAAAAAGATATCTGTTTCTGCAAAAGAGGCAAATAGATTATTGTTAAAACCATAGTTGAAAGTTTGATTATTAATAGGATTATAGGTTTCATCGAATTTTGTGATAAAATATTCTGATCCAAAACTGACTCTAAATCTGCTCGAAAATTGTTTGTTTAATTTTACTTTAAGATGTGCTGAATTTTCGGTATTATCAATGTTATCATCTTCTATTTTAACTGCAGAATTATCGTTTGTAAAACTTAAACCAGTTTCAATTCGCCAATTATTACCAATTTTATTTTTGTAAGAACTGTTGATGTACAAATTTCTATTGTTCAAACCAAAACGCAAACCCTCATCAAAATTAATATCATCTTGAATAACTTCTAAATCTGTGTAACTAAAAGCAGTATAGATTTTTAACATAGAATCGTCTTTAAAACTATGTCTGTACACAGCTTCTCCACTTGCAGTTTGGAAAGGTCTTATAAACTTATTTCTATCAGGAAAAACAGCTGTGTAAGGTTTTAGGTTGATGTAAGATGCGTTTACACTTAATGAATTTTTATCCCAAATTTGTGTGTTTCCAAGGCCAACTCCTAAAGTCATTAAAGAGATTTCTGTTTTTTCCTGATCTGGTTTGTCAATGGTTGTTAAATCTAAAACACCAGACAAAGCTTGCCCAAATTCGGCAGAATAGCCACCTGTTGAAAATGTAATTCCTTTGAACAAAAAAGGCGAATAGCGTCCACGAGTTGGAGCGTTGTTTGAGGTTGGGCTGTAAGGAGTAAAAACACGCATTCCATCAATAAAAATTTGCGTTTCATCTGCACTTCCACCTCTTACAAAAAGGCGTCCATCTTCTGGATTGGCAGCAGTTCCAGGCAAGGTTTGTAAAGCACCCAAAACATCGCCAACAGCATTTGCTGTAGTTACGATGTCTAAAGGTTTTAAAACGGTTACTTTTGCAGATTCTCCAGCTTTAAATGTTCCTGCATTAATTACAACAGCGTCTAAAGAATTAATATCGTCCTTTAATTTTATTTGTAGATTTTTTAGGTTTGAAACCTCATCAAACTTTACAAAAGTTTCATAAGAAACAAATGAAACCACTAAAGTTTGTGTTCCTTTTTCTTCTGTATGGAAAGAAAATTCTCCTTTTTCGTTGGTTGATGTTCCATCATAAGTGCCATCTAAATAAACACTTGCACCTAAAATTGGTTTTTTTTTAGAGTCTATAACTTTGCCAGAAATGGTAGTTTGTGCGTGTAAAGAAATCGTGAAAATTGTAAGGAATAAAATTAGAATTTGTTTCATCTTGATTGAGTTTGATGTTACAAAGATGTTCTAGTTTATCCATTTTTAAAAAGAAGAAATACTGAGTTGTGGATTTTGATTGATGAGTTGTAGGTCCATTAAAACACGTACTTTTTCGAAATCAAGTTTATTGGAATGTATAATATTTTATGACTTTTTATTTTTCATATTATGCTTAAGTGGTTTATCTTGAAGGATGTAAAATATAATTCCACTTATAAAATAAAGAAAAACATCCACAAAATCGGCTGTATATCTTGATAGGTATTTAGGGAAAACAAACTCGAACAAAATACTATACATACCACAGATATATACTATAATTGGTAAGCTTATTATAAATTTTTTATCATTTCTAGACCATTTTAAAAATAGCAAACAAGTATAAAGTACAATTGGGATAATTAAAAAATCGTTCAAATAATTATGAATAATTTTTGGAAGTTGAACATTAAAATATTGAAAAGTGTAAATTAATGTTCCTAAAATAAGAGAGAAAATACAGTAAATGGTTAGTTTTTTATTCATTTTTTAGCCAGCTGCAACCATAGCAATAATCCATGCTAAACCTGCACCAATTGCGCTAACTACAGTTATTACAGAATATAAAACCCAACCAACAACTCTATAAAATGCATTTGGACTTTTCTTTAAACGTTCAGCTAAATTAGGGTTTTCAATATCGTGAATTGCTTCTTTTATTTGAGCCTGTTTAACAGCTTCTGCTTTAATTTCTCTCTTCTTTTGATGAGAAATTAATTCGCCACAGTTTTCACAATACTCTTTATTAGTATTGAAAACTCCACAATTTGGACATTTTATAATTCTTGTACTCATTTTAAATTAGCTTTTTCTTCTTTTTATAAGGACGAATAATCAATCTTGTTTCTCTATCAAAACGAATATAATTATATACCCAATTTAAAAACACGATGGCTCTATTTCTAAAACCAATCAATGAAAAAAGATGGACAAACATCCAAACAAACCATGCAAAAACCCCTTGAAACTTCCAATTTTCTAAATCTACAACTGCTTTATTTCTGCCAATTGTAGCCATAGAACCTTTATCATTATACACAAAAGCCTTTGTTTTTTTGTGAAACAATTTTGCTAAAATGTTTTTGGCAACTAACCTACCTTGCTGAATTGCAGGCTGTGCCATCATTGGGTGACCATAAGGATTTTTTTCTGAAGCCATGCAAGCAATATCGCCAATTGCATAGATATTGGAATACCCTTCAATTTGATTAAATTCGTTTACTTTATACCTTTCAGCCCTATCTATAATGCAAGTTGCATCTAAACCATGTACCATTTCTCCTTTAACACCTGCAGCCCAAATAACAGTTTCTGCTCTAAAATGATCGATGCCATTTGTGGTCACTACTTTACCATCATAATCTAAAACACGTAGATTTTTCCAAACATTTACACCCAATTTAATCAAAAAATCTTCTGCTTTTTCTGATGCTTTAGCACTCATTCCTTTCAGAATTTCGCCAGAACTTTGAATTAAGTTTATTTGCATTTGCCTAATATCTAAATCAGGATAATCTTTTGGTAAAATCCCCTTTTTCATTTCTGCTAAAGCACCTGCTAATTCAACACCTGTTGGTCCACCACCAACAATTACAAAATTCATTAAAGCATTTCTTTGTTCAATATTATCCGTAAGTAAAGCTTCTTCAAAATTTTCTAAAATTAGACTTCTAATGTTTAAAGATTGAGGAACAGATTTCATTTCCATCGTATTTTTTTGGATATTTTCATTCCCAAAAAAATTAGTTGTTGAGCCTGTTGCAATAATCAATTCATCATACTCTAAATTTCCAATGGAGGTTTCTATCAAATTTTTATCTGAATGAATTTGCACAACTTCTGCCAATCTAAAATAAAAATTATCAACATCATTAAATCGCTTTCTTAAAGGAAAAGCAATAGAATCTGGCTCTAAACCACCAGTGGCAACTTGATATAATAAAGGTTGAAATGTGTGGTAATTATGTTTATCGACTAAAACAACTTGTAGTTCTTGTTTTTCTAAACCTTTTGCAGCTGCTAAACCAGCAAAACCACCACCAATAATTACGACTCTAGGAAAACTTGATTGTGGAATATTCATTTAAATTTGATGTTTTTAAAATCTCTTACAAATTTACTGAAAATGAATGCTATTTGTGCACTCTTTTAATATTTTGAAGTGTTTTATCTGAATTGATAAATTCTTCGATAATTTTAAAACGAAGTTCTTCTATTTCAGCATCAAAATATTTGGCCCATTTATCATCATTTAATAAATGTTTAATTTGTTTTATTTTTTGTTGTCCTTCAGAAAATGTGTGTAAATACTTTGTAGAATTTTCTTTTTTGGGTTGAAGTTTGGCTGTTTTGTTTTCGAAATCTACTTCAATAAAAAATATTTTTTCTGATGAATTAATAGGGTAGAAGTCAACCCATTTTGCAAAAGCAATTACTATATTTTGATTTTTATAATTATCGTTTGATATTAATTTCCATCTGCAATTAGCAACTCTTCCCCAATGATTCGATTTTCTGTAAACTCCTTCATCAGTATAAAAATACTCGCTTTCAGATTTACTTTTATAGTTCGTATTTTCTGGGAATTCAAAAGTATCAACTTGTTGAAATTCGCAAAAAGTATGTTTAAAGAAATTGGTTTGGTTATAGGTTTTCAAAAAATGAAATTTATTTAATGACTAATTTTCTTGAGATTTCTCTTTCAAAACCTTCTACAAAAACGGTGTCGTTCTCAAATTTTACTTTTGCAAAAGCAGAGGTGTTTTCAGTATCAACCATTCCTTTAAAAGTCAGATAATGCACATTGTCCACAAATTCATAAGCACCTGCATGATTATGTCCGTTAAAAAATAGCTTCACATTTTTATATGGTTTTATCAACGATAGAAATTGTTCTCTATTCCATATATTATGTTGATCCACAGGAAAAATTGGAAAGTGACAATAAAAACCAACTTTCTGATTTTGTTGCACTGCTTTGTCTAATTCTTGCTGAATCCAATTGAGTTGTTTGTTGCTTAAAGCACCATTCCATTTTTGTACATAAGGTAGATTTTTATCTTTCAATTGATTAAAAAGTGAATCTGTCTGGTGTGCTTTTTCTTTAGATGTTGCTCCATAAAAACTTAAATCGTTTCCATCTAAAATAATAAATCGCCAGTCTTTTTCAACAAAACTATAATATCTTTTTTTGATGTTTAGTTTTTCTAAAACCTTCTCTTTTAAGGAGTCTTGTACTTCAAAATCATGATTTCCTAAAACATGGTATGATTTGGATGTTAACGTTTTCCAAGTTGGTAGAATGCTATCTAAACTATTATAACCTTTATCAATAAAATCACCTAAATGAATGGTGTAGTTTAAAGAGTCTTTATTTAGAGTTGCAACTGCTTCTTTTAATCTTTGTGGAGCTTTTTTGTAATATCTGTCCCATTTTATATCACAATCACAATATTGGCAATCTGCAATTACTCCAATTTTAAAAGAGTTGTTTTTTTCTTTATCACAAGAAAATAGCATTAGTGATAAAACTGCGAGGAAAATTATTTTTTTCATAAGGATCAAAAGTAAATAAAAGTAGGCACTTTGTAAACATAAAAAAACGCAATCAAATTAATGATTGCGTTTTAATAAACATTTTCTTTTTCAGTGATTTCTGTTATTTTTTTATAATCTTTTTAATACCTATTAAATTTTTATCAGTAGTTATTTTAAGTAAATATATACCAGCGTTTAATTGTTTGATATTTAGGTTTTTATTTTTACTTGTTATTATTTTTTGACCTTGTAAATTAAATATTTCAACTAATTTTATATTTTCATCAATTTTAATATTTAAGATTCCGTTTGTTGGGTTTGGATACATAGAGAAATCAATTTTACTCAAAGTAGCTAAGCCTGCAACAGCTGAAGCTCCAAATTCATAAGCTCCTAAATCTACAGTGGTGTCAAATATTCTTGTATTACCTAATAAATCTTTAGTACCAAAAACACTACTATTTAAACCAACGTTTATTGCTGGCGAATTTCCTTTCAAACTAAAATCAGTATTAAATGAAGGGTCTGATGAAATATTATTTGTTTTAGCTGAAATACTATTATCATTAAATCCTAAAGGATCTAAAGAATTAGTAACAGTTAAAGAATTTAGAGGAGATTCGTATAAATCTGTGATTGATCTGCTTTTAGAGCCGTTTGTAGATGCTAAATTATCCCAAAAAATACAATTAGAAATCGTTGCATTAAATGTACTTGTTATTCCAGATCCTTTAGAAATACCAACAACGGCTTTCGTAAAATTGTTTAAACCTTGCCCTGTACCAAAGTCTTTATGATTTACATAGGTGTTATTTACTAAATTTAAGTTTACATCAGATCCATTTGCTAGCATTCTAAACCAAAAGGCACTTCCACCTAAACCTGTTGCTGTTGTTGTGTTTAAATTACCAGATAAATTATTATCAAACAAAGAATTTGCAATTGTAATATCTACATTAGAGTTTGCTCTTGCAAAACTGTAAATACCAGATGCCCAACGTGCCATATTATTAATGAATTTAGTATTTTCTATTACTAATGCTCCTCTTGTTCCTGAAGTGTTATTTAACTCAAATTCTGCCAATAAACCTGCATTACCATTTCTACTAACATTGTCTTTTACAATACAATTTTTTAATACTAATTTAGCAACTATTTTATATTTTACAATAGCACCTCCACTTTCAGTAGCATTCAAATTATTATGTGCATCACTAATTGTTAACCCATCTAACAATAAATTATTACCTGCTGCAGTAATATTTATAACGTGATAGCTATTGTCTGCATTACGTGTAGTATTTCCATAATTTGCAATAAAATCGGCGACATTTACATCATTCCCTTGTAGGTCACCAGACAAAATAGTTTCATTAGTACCTAAAACTCTATCTGAAATTAAAGTTTCGGTTCCTGCGAAACCTCCGTATATTTTTAAATTTTCTGTTGTAATATCGAAAGTTTTATTTCTATCTGAGGTGTGTGGCTTATAGGTTCCTTTAGCTATCCAAATTTCGTCATTTGTTACGCTATTAGATAATGCATCCTGTAAATCAGTATATGCGTTTGTCCAAGATAATCCATCATTTGTTCCTGCAGCATTTTCATCAACATATAAAATTCCACTTGGTCGTGTTGTTGTAAAGCTTGTGGCATTTGACCAATCTGTAAGTCTCGAACATTGTTCTCTAACATAAACTGAATAATTCGTTCCTATGTCTAAACCAGTTAAACTAGCTTGAGATGTAGCAGTAGCACTTGTAACACCTGTAATAATTGTAGCATTACTAAATGGTTCTGATGTTTTGTGAAAAGCAATATCATAGACATCGCCTGCATTACTGGCAATATGAACAGTTGCTGCTGTATCTGTAATATTTGAAGTAGATAATATTGATACTGCAGGAGCAAAACAATAGTTATTAAATTCTGCTAAAGTAGCAACCTCTGCAGTTGTAAATTTTCTGTTGTAAATTAAAATATCATCTATTATATCTGTATATCTATTCGCCATCGTTAAACGATTAGTTCTAGTATTTGCAATAGTTACATTACCTGTCCCATTTGGAGAAGTAGTAATAGGAAAAGTCCTATTAGAATTAGCATCTAAAACATTGTCTACATAAATATTCGTAAAAAGTTGACTTTCAGATAAAGATTCTGTAGCACTAATTAGTATTACAATATGATGCCATTCTCCATCTGCTATAACAGTTGGGTGTTCATGATTATAATTAATTCTTGAAGGTTGAAAACCAGGAGTAGGATTTGTAGTTACATACCTACTTGTTACATTTATTTTTCCATTTTTATAAGAAATAAAGTAACCACTTTGAGTACCATCAAATCCAGTACCTCTATCTCTGTTACTATCATCTATAATGGTTTTATTGTCGCCAGTATTCGTGCTAGTCTTTAACCAAAAAGAATAGCTAAGATCAAAAGCGTCAGAAAAAGGATTGCTACCAGCAATTGAAATATCGGTTCTTGTTAAGCGATCTCCATTTAAACTTATGGCACTTGTTGGTGCGTTATTAAAACGATCGTTAACTTCTGTTAAAGCTGAACCAGTTTGCGTAAAATCATTTCCTCCTGGAGAACTGTCTTCTAAAACTGTTCCATTATCAAAGCCATATTTAGCTCTTATATTGTTTGTTGAAATTTGCGCATAAGAAATACTACTAATAAAAAGTAGCGTTAAAAGTATTTTTTTCTTCATAATTATTGTTTTAAATATTATGAAGTAAAAAAAGTATATTTAAATGTAATGTGAGGTAATTTCATTCCGAGTGCATTAGTATTCTTTCCGAAATTAATATACTGATTAACTACAAAAAATCGTTTCAAAACCTTTTTTGTAGCTTTTACTCACTGGAACTTTAAATTGATTGTCTAATTGAATTGTTTTGTCTTTTCTTGAATATATTTCTATGAAGTTTGTGTTTACAATCCAAGATCTATGTATTCTTAAAAACTCGTTTTCTTCACAAAGTAAATTTTCATAATAACTTAGTTTTTTTGAAGCAATATATTTTTTATTATCAACCGTATGAATAATAGAATACATTCTGTCTGCTTCTATACATAAGATATCTGTGAGGTCTAAAATTACATAATCACTTTTATAAGGAATTGCAATTTTTTTTACCTTTTTTCTATTGCTTTTAAGTAATTCTAGTTTATCAAAAGTTAAATTTTTTAGTGCTATTGTAGATGCTTTTTTCACTGCTTTTTTTAGCCTTTCTATGTCTATTGGTTTTAATAAATAATCTAAAGCAGCAAACTCAAAAGCTTTTATGGCATATTGATCATAAGCTGTTACAAATATAATTTGAAAGTTAATAGTGTCAAAAGCCTCTAAAAGTTGAAAACCATTTTTTTGAGGCATTTCTATATCTAAAAAGATAAGTTGAGGTTGATGTTCTTTTATTTGAATAACAGCTTCGTCTACATTTTTAGATTCTGAGACAATTGTTACATTTTTACAAAATTCATTTAATAAAAAACGTAAGTTTTCACGGGCATTAATTTCATCATCAATAATAATTGCATTTAATGTGTCCATAATTATTTTGTATAAGGAATTTTTAAAACCACTTGCGTACCTTTTTCAATATTTTTATAAGTAAAACCGATGTCTGCGTCATAGTAGTTTTCTAATAAAGCTAATCGTTCTTGTATTGCTTTTGTAGAAAATGACGTTTCTTTATTAAGGTTATTTTTGTTTATTTCTTTTGATGCTTGCAGTCCAATACCATTATCTGTTATGATACAGGTAAATACATGGCTTAAATAAAATTCAATTTTTACTTTTTTAATACCATCTGTTTTATGAAGTAAACCATGTTTTATAGCGTTTTCTATAAAAGGTTGAATAATCATAGAAGGAATTTTAATATCTCCAATCTTATTTTCGTTACAAATTTCGTATTCAAAATCTTCTCTAAAACGTAATTTCTCTAGTTCTAAGTACTTATTTAAGAGTGATAACTCTTCATCAAAATCAACAAAACTTTTTTCACTCATGTTTAAGTTTTCTCTAATTAATGATGAAAATTTAGTGAGATAATTATAGGCTTCATATTTGTCGCCTTTTAAAACTAAACTTTGTATGGAGTTCATGGCATTAAACATAAAATGAGGATTCATTTGTGCTTTCAAAGATTTTAACTGTAAATGAGCGAGCTCACCTTTTTGTCTTTTTTCTAATTCAGAGTACGCTTTTTCCAAAGCGTCTTCGTTTCGCTTGTTTTGATGTTTAAAATAATAGACAAATACAAATGAACCAATAAATAGAAATACCACATTTATGTATCCAAAATAATTTCTAGGATATATGTTTAAATATAAGTTTGGCACATAAAAGGAAACAATACAAACTAATAAAATAGAAAAGTAGAAGTATTTGTTTTCAAAGAAAAATAAGGAAATTAGTGGTAATAAAATATACATATATTCACCATAAAAACCTCTATAAGCAAAGTTGGCATTGTAAAAAAGGATGAAAAAACCAAAGATTAAGAAAAGTAATCTGGCAGAAATGTATTTTTTGTTTTTCTGAAGAAAAAGAGCTGTTAGTAATGTAATTAATTGCAGATTAAAAGATAAAAAGGATTGAAGAGTTATTTGTTGTAAAATAATTTCTAGTAAAAAAAAGAAGGACGAATTTACCAAACCAACAATAGTACAGTAATTTAAAACTTTTATTTTTTTTATTTCTGATGGTAAAGTATCAGGAAAAATACCAATAGATATTAATTGTGAAATTTTTTTAAACATTCATTAGTTTTATATGTAAACCCCAATTTATTTTTTATTTGCTGAAGTATTTAGATTTGTTTCCCAATGTAATGATATTATTTCCAAACAAAAAAACGCAATCAAATTAATGATTGCGTTTTAATAAACATTTTCTTTTTCAGTGATTTCTGTTATTTTTTTATAATCTTTTTAATACCTATTAAATTTTTATCAGTAGTTATTTTAAGTAAATATATACCAGCGTTTAATTGTTTGATATTTAGGTTTTTATTTTTACTTGTTATTATTTTTTGACCTTGTAAATTAAATATTTCAACTAATTTTATATTTTCATCAATTTTAATATTTAAGATTCCGTTTGTTGGGTTTGGATACATAGAGAAATCAATTTTACTCAAAGTAGCTATTCCTGCAACAGCTGAAGCTCCAAATTCATAAGCTCCTAAATCTACAGTGGTATCAAATATTCTTGTATTGCCAAGTTTATCAGCATTAATATAAGAAGGTATTTTAGCATTATCTCCTGTGTTAATTGCTGGTGAATTTGCTTGTAAACTAAAATCGGTTGCGCTTGTAAATAAAGGATCTGTAGTTAATATATTTTGTTTGTAGGTTACTTTAGAAAAACCATCTGCGTCCAAACTATTACTCACTAACATATTTGTGATTGCAGGATATGCGTCATTTCCATTTCTACCTATTGCAGGTGTAATATTTCCATTTGCATCTGTATTGTTCCAAAAGATGCTATTAGAAACATTTGTTGTAATTGTTCCTTTAGTTTCTCCAATAGTAATTATAGCAACATCATTACCAGCAGAAGGAACTCTATTTCCAGAATTGTTAGCAAAAGTGTCATTTATGTAGTTTGCGTTAATTGTACAAGTGCCTTTATCATTTCTAAACCAAAAAAGTCCATTACCATTAACATTGTCTGTAGCATTATTATGATATAAATTATTGATACTAGTGAAATTATGCGTTCTTCCAGAATTTGGACGACTGTAATATATAGTTGCAAAAGCAGCTAAATTATTTTTAAAAGTAGAGTTAATAAATGAAACAGAGATATCTGCATTAGCATCTATTGCACTAATTATCCCTCCACGTTTTACTGTGTTATTTGAGATGATACAATTTTTTAATACTAATTTTTTTACACTCGGTAAAATTTCAATTGCTCCACCTTCTTGTTCTGCACCTAAAGTTCCATTTCCGTTTGCATTAGTAATTGTAAAACCATCTAATAAAACGTCTTCTGCACTTATTTTTACAATATTATGGGTGTTTTCTACAGTGGTTGTATTACTAAAAGAAATTGCTCCTGCATCATCATTATTTAAATCTCCAGATAAAATAGTAGGATTTGCAAGAATATCTCTTTGTGCAATTGTTGTCTCAATTCCATCAAAACCACCATAAATTTTTAAACTATTGTTAGAGATTATATTGAAAGATTTTGCTCTATCAGAAGCATCTGGAGTATAGGTTCCTTTTGCAACCCATATTTCTGTTGTTAAACTACCAATGTTTTCTAATGCATATTTCAAACTTGGAGTTGCATTTGCCCAAGAACTACCATTGTTATTTCCTGTTGCATTATTATCAACATATAATATTGGTTGATTTACAGGTGGAATAATAGTGTATTTTTTTACGGAAACTTTTAAACCATCTAAATACAATGCATACACATACCCATTTATTTTATCAATTGTCATACTAATAAAAAAGCTAGCAGTATTGCTATCTATTCCTGTAGCTGGTAATGTAGACCAAACATTTGTATAAGTATTGTAGCTTTCAAAAACAATATTTTCTGTGCTTTTGTCTGCATACATTATGTATAATTTATTGTCTATAAAGTTTTTTCTAAATTGAACAATATCATTAGCAGCATCTATTCTTTTAACGAATGTGCTACCATTATAAACAACTATTTCATTTGCAGGGTATAGATTCTGATTACTGTCATATTTGTTTGTAATATCAAATGCAGCTACATAGTTATTATCAGAAATTCCAGAAACATTTGTTAAAGTAAGACTTTCTCCACGATAAGAGTCTGGTGCTATTCGAAAATCAGTAGCAGCATAATTATCGATTGATAATTTAGCAATATTCCACAAATATTGACTTTGAGCTAGTTTATGGGCGATATAAAATTTATCAAAAGCATTATAATCAAATACACTCCCATTATTTTCACTATTATATTTAGGTCCATTTAATTTATTTAAAGTTCCTGCAGATTTTTTTTCAATAACTACAAATTTTTTGCTTGTAGTTTCAAAACCAGACACTCTTATATCTCCAGAAGTATTGAATTGTATTTGTACTTTAAGATCTGCTAAAACTACATTATGGTTAAACTCTAAAGTCCATGTTGTACCATCAAAAGTATAAACATAAAGAGTAGAATCTGTAGTGTCTCTATAAGCAACAATTGGTTGATTATTATTTGGGTTTATTTGTAAAGCAACATTTGCTGCGTTTTCACCAACTAAGTTTCCAATAGCAACCCAGTTTGTACCATCAAACTTTTGAACAGAAACTTTATTAGTACTTAAAGGTTCTATAATTGCAACATAGGCTTCACCTGTTGTTGGGTGTGTTGCTATAACACCACCAGAAGCAAAATTTGAAAATTGTGCAGCACCAACTTGAGACCAGTTTTGAGCAAACGAGATTGTACTTACAAAAAGTAATATTAATAGTAATTTTAGTTTCATCTTTTTTCTTTTTTAAGTTTATTAGAACAAAAATGAAACAAGTACTAGCAGTTTTTTTTAATTATTTAGTGAACGGTGCTATTTTTTTAGTGAATGGTATTTTTTAAGAATGAATATTAAAAAATATTGTTAATCATATTTAAAAAGGCTTCTTTTCTTTCTCTAGCAATTGGTATGGTTCTTTTGTTTTGCATCACTACATGCATACCATCTTTTTTAACTAATTCGTCCATAAATTTTAGATTGATTAAATACGAACGATGAGGTTTGTAAAACATAGGTTTATCACTTAATTGATCTGTAAAATGTTTTAAGGTTTTACAAATTATTTCTGTTGTGCCATTCACTAAATGCACCTTTGTATACACACCATCTGCTTCAAAAAAAAGTATTTTTTCGTGAGATATAAATTTTATCCCTTTAGGTAATTCTAACGCGATTTTATTAATTGCAAACTGTTGAAAGGATTTTTCTAGAGTTATTATTTTTTGCTTTACAAAAGATTTTTCTGAAAGTGCTTCAACTTTATTTACTGCAGATATTAGTTCGTCTGAATCTATAGGTTTTAATAAATAGTCTATGGCAGATGTTTTAAAAGCTTCTATGGCATATTGATTATATGCAGTTGTAAAAACAATTTTAAAATCTATGGGTTCTGCTTTAAAATAATCTAATATTTCTAAACCAGATTGTTGTGGCATTTCTATATCTAATAAGACCAATTGTGGTTTTTTAGACTTTATTATAGAGACACCTTCACTTAAATTAGAGGCTTGGTAAATATCTTTTACACCAGCACATTCTTCTGCTAATAGCGTTGCTAAAACATTTCTTGCATGACTTTCGTCGTCTATAATTAAAACTTTCATAAAACTATTGTATTGGTATTTTAATAATTACTCTTGTGCCTTCTGGATTATTATTACTATCTTTTTTATCTTCTATTTCTATCTCTATTTTTTCAGAATTTGTAGAGTTTATTAAATCTATTCTTTTTTGATTAGCTTGTGTTGCAAAAGATTTTGGTAATTGTATTCTGCTTTTTATTTTTTCTGATGCAGCTCTACCAATTCCATTATCATCAATAACACATATTATTTTTGTTTTTGATGGATTTAAAGTAAAGCTTAAATTTAAAATTTTGTTATTTACTTTATGCAACAATCCATGTTTTAAGGCATTTTCTACATAAGGTTGAATAAATAAAGAAGGTACATAAGTGGTTTGTGTACGAATATTTTTATCAATAGTAATCGAAAAAATAAGATCATCATTAAACCTGTCTTTTTCTAATTCTAAATAGAGTTTTAAAGCTTTAATTTCATCTTCTAAAGTAATATTGGTTTCTTGGCTATGCTCTAAATAAATACGAATTAGTCTAGAGAATTTCACTAAAAACTGTCTTGCTAACTTTTTTTCATTTAATATAATATAATCTTGAATGGAGTTGAGTGCATTAAAGATAAAATGAGGATTCATCTGAGATCTTAGGTTTTCTAATTGAGAAAATACCAATGCTTTACTTATTCTTTCTTTTTCTAGTTCTTTTGCCTGTAGTTTTTTTAATCTTTTTGTTTTTGCTTGCATGTAAAGTGAGGCAAGTGTAATTAAGATAATTGCAATTATTATTAAAAACCACCATCTTTTGTAAAAAGGCGCAAGTACTTCAAAATTTATTTCAATTATTTCAGAATACTTTTTATCAAATCTATTTCTTGCTCTAAGTTGAAAATCAAACTTACCTGCTGGTAAACTAATAAACTTAACAAAATCTACATCTTCTCTTAGTGTAGACCAATTTTTATCTTTCTTAAGCTTGTATTCGTATAATGTATGTTTTATAGATTGAAACTCTTTGGAATTAAAACTAATATCTACACTACTTTTATCATGTGCTAATACATAGTTATTTTTAACTTCTACAGGTTCTCCTTGTATTGCTATATTAGTTATATAAATATTTGGTATTGCTCTTTCTTTAAAAATAGTTTTTTTATCAAAACCATAAACACCTAGGTTATTTGTGTAAAGTATTTGATCTTTTAATACTTCTATATCTCTAATTTTATAAGAATTTATACCATCTTGATTTGTAAGAACTTTTATTTCATTTAAAACGCTATTAAAATATTGTAAACCACTATTAGTAGAAATCCACAAAGCTTCTTTATCTGCTACTATGCAGTTTATAACATTTGAAGCTAAGCCATTATTGCTGTTTAAATGTATAGTAACCTTATTATTTTCGATGCCTAAAATACCATTATCGTAAGTTGCCACCCAAATAATACCATTAGAGGTTTCTGTAATGTTAAAGCCATAAATTGGTTTATTTTTAAAGGTAATACTAGATTGTTGCTGATATTTACTATCAAAAACTTTTAAACCTTCTATGTCTGCTAAATATATTTTATTATTTAAAGAAGAATAAATAGACTCATGAGACCTAACATTTGTTATCTTTTTTTCTTGTTTTAAGCTAGTGATAGATGTTCCAGAATGATTGCTTATTAAATATGTAGAATCGTTTATAAATGCAACTGATTTTACTGCTCCTAATTTGTTTAAATTATCTCTTTTATTATTTTTATCATTATAAATTAAATTTTGATAATCTGATGCGTATAAAAGTTTTTTATTTTTTGGATTATAACTTAAAGCTCTTATAGGTGTTTCATCTTTTATATTAATTGGTGTTAGTTTGTTCGTGTTTATATTTAGTTCTAACAATTTTCCATCTCTTTTGGCTATAAAACAGACAGAATCGTTCTTCTTTTCAATTATCTGTACGTCTTTAAAAGTATTAAATTGTTTTAAATGTTGATTAGGAATAACGTAAACGCCATTTTTTAAGGTAGCAACCCAAATATTATTGTTTTTATCTTCTATAATATCTGTAACAATTTCATTTTTAAGATAATGCGTTTTAAGAATTAATTCTTTATTTTGATACGTAGTAATAAATACCCCTTTGTTAGTCGCTAAATACAGATTGCTGTTTATTACTGTAACTCTATCAATTTTAGTGTTTATAATTTCTTTCGGAAGTTTAACTTCAATTGTATTTCTTTTTTCTGAATCAATCAAAATTAATTGAGAATTGTTTAAAACATTATCTCTAAAAACAATTAAGGTTTTATCTTTAAATTTAGTGAAATGTGTAAAGAATTCTAGTTTTTCTTTACTTCTTAAAGGAAAACTAGAAGTCTTAAATAAAGAATCTAAGAGCACTATATGATTGCTCTCATTTATAAATAAATATTGGTTAGTTAATGGAATTCCAATGTTTGTGGTACCTACATTAACAATTGTTTTTTCTATTTTCTTAGTGTCTATATCTACACAAAAAATAGTATTCATTTTTCTTATTAAAAGATTGTTTTTAAAAAAACTATAATCTGCAAGTTGTCCTTTTAATTCTTTTTGATAATCTTTAAAAAGCACCAGTTCTTCACTATTTACATAGAAAAACTGACCAGCAATATTATTACACCAAATGTTTCCTTTTGGGTCTAATTTTAAGTTGAATAAAGACCGTCCTTTTTTATCTGGATGTGAAAATTGTTTAAAACTCTTTCCATCATATCTGTGAAGCCCCTTATCTGAAGCAAACCAAATAAACCCTTTAGAATCTTCTTTCATAGAATAAAACTCAATATCTGGCAGTCCATCTTTTTCTGTAAGATGAATAGATACTGGCTCTTGTGCATTTATCGAATTAGAAAAATGAACAAGAAACATTAGAAATAAGAGTTGTGCAAACCTCAAAACTTTGTTTTGGACATAAATCTACAAATTTATATGCTTTATGTCTTTATTTTTTTAATGAAAGGAGCGTTTAAAGTAATGAATGGTTATTGCTTTTTTAATTTTTTTAAGTTTTTTCAAATAAAAAAACGCAATCAAATTAATGATTGCGTTTTTAGTTTTTTAAGAAAATATTTTCTTAATCCTGCAAGGTTTTCAAAACCTTGTAGGTCTAATTTGATTTTCTTTTTTGAGATCCCACAAAAAAATGCGGGATAAGTTCAGTTATGTATTTTGTAAAAAATAAAATATTATTTCATTTTAGAAGATTTTCAATAAAAAAACGCAACCAATTTAATGATTGCGTTTTTGATTCTAAAATTATTTAGAAATATCTATTTTGAGATCCCGCAAAAAAGCGGGATAAGCGATTCACGAAAAATTTCTAATGAAATTTTTGTTCTCTGCTTACTTTACTTCCTCAAAATCTACATCTTCAACATTGTCTCCATCTGCTTTTCCAGCTTCTGGTTGACCTTGATCAGCTCCAGGATTTTGTCCTTCAGCTCCACCTTGTGCAGCATACATCTCTTCAGAGGCAACTTTCCAAGCTTCGTTTATTTTTTCCATTGCAGCATCAATCTGAGCTAAATCTCTAGATTCATGAGCAGCTTTTAATTCAACTAAAGCAGCTTCAATTGGAGCTTTTTTATCGTCAGATAATTTATCACCAAATTCTTTTAACTGATTTTCTGTTTGAAAAATCATAGAGTCAGCTCCATTAATTTTTTCAGCAGTTTCTTTAGCTAATTTATCAGAATCAGCATTTGCTTCAGCTTCTTCTCTCATTTTCTTGATATCTTCTTCAGACAATCCTGATGAAGCTTCAATTCTAATTTCGTGAGATTTGTTTGTTCCTTTATCTAAAGCAGAAACTTTAATGATACCATTTGCATCAATATCAAAAGTTACTTCTACTTGAGGTACACCTCTTTGTGCAGGAGGTAAACCATCTAAATGGAAACGACCAATTGTATTATTATCAGCAGCCATTGCTCTTTCTCCTTGTAAAACGTGAATTTCTACAGAAGGTTGATTATCAACAGCAGTTGAAAATACTTGCGATTTTTTAGTTGGAATGGTTGTGTTTGCATCAATTAATTTTGTGAAAACATTCCCCATTGTTTCAATACCTAAAGATAAAGGTGTAACGTCTAATAACAATACATCTTTTACATCTCCAGATAAAACTCCACCTTGAATTGCAGCTCCTAAAGCAACAACTTCATCAGGATTTACACCTTTACTTGGCGTTTTTCCGAAGAATTTCTCAACAGCTTCTTGTACAGCAGGTATTCTTGTAGAACCACCAACTAATACAATCTCATCAATATCATCAATTGTTAAATCAGCATTTTTCAACGCTTTTCTACAAGGCTCAATTGTTCTTTTTACTAAATCGTCAATTAATTGCTCAAATTTTGCTTTAGACAATGTTCTTACCAAGTGTTTTGGTCCAGAAGCAGTTGCAGTAATATATGGCAAGTTAATTTCTGTAGAAGCAGAAGAAGATAATTCAATCTTCGCTTTTTCAGCAGCTTCTTTTAAACGTTGTAAAGCCATTGGATCTGTTGTTAAATCCATGTTTTCATCCGCTTTAAATTCAGCAGCTAACCAGTCAATAATTTTTGCATCAACATCATCACCACCTAAATGTGTGTCTCCATCTGTTGCTAAAACTTCAAAAACACCATCACCTAATTCTAAGATAGAAACATCATGTGTTCCACCACCAAAATCAAAAACAGCAATTTTTTTATCGTCATTAGATTTATCCAAACCATAAGCTAAAGCAGCTGCAGTTGGTTCGTTAATAATTCTTCTTACTTTTAAACCAGCAATTTCACCAGCTTCTTTTGTAGCTTGTCTTTGTGCATCGTTAAAATATGCAGGCACAGTAATTACAGCTTCAGTTACAGTTGCTCCTAAATAATCTTCAGCAGTTTTTTTCATTTTCTGTAACACCATTGCAGAAATTTCTTGTGGCGTATATAAACGACCATCAATATCTACTCTTGGTGTGTCATTATCTCCTTTTACAACTTTATAAGGAACTCTCTTTATTTCGTTAGAAGATTCAGAGAATTTGTTTCCCATAAAACGTTTTATAGAAGAAACTGTTTTTGTTGGGTTTGTTACTGCTTGTCTTTTTGCAGGGTCACCAATTTTACGTTCTCCACCTTCTACAAATGCTACTATAGATGGTGTTGTTCTTTTTCCTTCAGCATTAGGGATTACAACTGGCTCATTACCTTCCATTACAGAAACACAAGAGTTGGTTGTTCCTAAATCTATTCCTATTATTTTACTCATACTATTAATTTTATAATTTAAAATTCGTTTTTTTCAATTTACAGTTACCAATAGTCAAACTGTGTGCCAACTGGTTTTTAATAAGAAAATGTCAGTATTATAAAAGTTTTTTTAAAATTGATGTGACAAGTTGACATAAAATGTATCTAATAAGTAGAAGAATCTTAAATATAGAAAACCATTTTTATTTTCTTATATTTGGATTGTTCTTTAACAATCAAACAATTATTAAATAAATTAAACACAAAATCATGAGTAAATTTGACGAAAAAGTAGCAACGTATTCTAAGTTTATGGACGATAAAGGTCTGAAATACAATGCAGATTTATTAGCTGCTGTTACAAAGGGTTTAGGTCCTTCTATTTATAAAGCAGATGCTGAAACAGTTTCTGGTTCTGATGCTAAAGAATTAGCAACTGTAAAAAACAACTTTTTAATTAAAAAATTAGGGTTGGCTGATGGTCCAAAATTGGATGAAGCAATAAATGCAGTTGTAGAAAAAATCGGGAAATCTGAAAGAAAAAAATATAGAGCAGTTGTGTATTATATGTTAGCAGAACATTTTAAGAAGCAAGGTGTTTACGGAATGTAATATAAATTTACATTTTAATAATTACAAAAAAATCTAACTCATTGAGTTGGATTTTTTACATTTACAGCATAATTTTTAAACATTTTTACGGATGTCGCAATTTATTAGTGTTTTTGATATGTTAAAGATTGGTGTTGGTCCATCAAGTTCACATACATTAGGTCCTTGGAGAGCTGCACAAGCTTGGGTAAAAAAATTAAGAGAAACAAATCTGTTAGAAAATTTAGATGCAATTCAAATTCATTTATATGGCTCTTTATCGTTAACAGGAAAAGGACATGCTACAGATATTGCTATTTTATTAGGTTTAAGTGAAGCAGATCCTGAATATATTCCTATAGAAGATGTCGCTATTATTGTTGATAGAATAAATACACAACAAGAACTCTATTTTAAAGGGGGCAAAGTTGTCGCTTTTCCAAGAAATTCCATCACATTTAATAGAGACTTTTTACCTTTCCATTCCAATGGAATGCGATTTATTGGTTTTGCTGATGGTAAAGAAATATCAAACGAAACTTATTTTTCGATTGGTGGAGGTTTTATTGTGCAAGAAGATGACAATTTAGAAGAAGAAATAGAAATCAACAAAAAGAATTTTCCTTATCCAATAAACAGAGCTATTCAGTTAGAAGAATATTGTGAAAAAGAGAATTTACAAATTTCTGATATCGTATTAAAAAACGAATTAGAATTACGTTCTGCAGATGAAATTGATTTCGAGTTAAACCGAATTTGGGAAACCATGTTAGAGTGTATGTACATTGGTTGTCATACAGAAGGGAAGTTACCTGGAGGTTTAAATGTAAAAAGACGCGCTTTTGATACGCATACAAAACTGATCAAAGATTCAGAATATTCCAATCAAAAAGAATGGATTACAGCCATAAGAAGTAACGAAGTAAAGTTTAGAGAAATTTTAAAATGGGTAAGCTGTTTTGCACTTTCTGTAAACGAAGTAAATGCAGCTTTAGGTAGAGTTGTAACTGCACCAACTAATGGAAGTGCAGGTGTAATTCCTGCAGTTTTAATGTATTATTTGGTGATAGAAAATCATGAAGCCGATTTTAATCACATTAAAAAATTCTTATTAGTTGCTGGCGAAATTGGCAGTATTTTCAAAAAAAATGCTACAATATCTGCAGCAATGGGTGGTTGTCAAGCAGAAATCGGAGTTTCATCAGCAATGGCAGCAGCAGCTTTAACAGAATTATTGGGTGGAACACCTGCTCAATGTTTATCAGCAGCAGAAATTGCAATGGAACATCATTTAGGTTTAACCTGCGATCCAATTGGAGGTTTAGTACAAGTGCCTTGTATTGAGCGAAATTCTATGGGCGCAATTAAAGCAATTCACGCAGCAGAAATCGCATTGGAAACTAATCCAAAAGAGTCTTTGGTTTCTTTAGATGAAGTAATCGAAACAATGTGGGAAACTGCAAAAGACATGAATAAAAACTACAAAGAAACTTCAGAAGGTGGTTTAGCAGTTACTGTAAGAATGGTAGATTGTTAAATTTAGTATTTAGTATTTAGTATTCAGTTGGCAGTAGCAGTTAACAGTGAGAAACTGCATACTGCTACTGCCAACTGCAAACTTTTTTTATCTTGTAAAAACCAATTCGTTTCCTTTAGATAATTCCTCAGAAAAACGATATTTCTCTACGTTAAAACCTTTTAAATCTTCAATCGTTTTAACGTTATTCTCAATTATATAACGAACCATATAACCACGTGCCATTTTTGCATAGGTCATAATTGTTTTATATTCTCCGTTTTTAAAATCTTTAAAAACGGGTGTAATCATATCCACCTTTAAAACTTTTTTAGGAATCACTTTAAAATATTCTGTGCTTGCTAAATTCACTAGCAATTCATCATCTGCTAATTCATCATTTAAAGCTTTGGCAACAGCATCATCCCAAAATTTGTATAAGTTGTCTTTTGTGCCCACTTTTAAACGTGTTCCCATTTCTAATCTGTAAGGCTGAATTAAATCTAAAGGTTTTAATAAACCATACAAACCCGATAGAATTCTTAAATTTTCTTGCAATAAAGGAATTTTTTCTTCGGATAAAGTCTGCACATCAATTCCCTGAAAAACGGCACCAGTAAAAGCGTAAATTGCTTGTTTTGAGTTTTCTTTGGTAAAAGGTGTTTGCCAAGTTTGGTTGCGTTCGTAATTTAAAGCAGCCAAATCATCAGAAATCTTCATTAAATCCGATAATTTCTTTTTAGAAAGCGTTTTTAGTTTTTTATTCAGTTTTTCGGCTTGTTCTAAAAAACGAGGCTGTGTATGTAAACTAGTTGGCACTTTGCTTTCAAAATCTAACGATTTAGCTGGAGATATAATGATTTTCATTTTTGAATTTTATTAAAGATATTATAGTACTTTTATATTTGTAAAGATACAAATGATCACAATTGATTTTAAATTATCAACTTGTTTTCTATTGATATTTGTATTGAAATAATTTATAAGCTGTTTGATACATTATAAGTATAATCATGAGAAAAATATTGATAAAATATAAAAAAAGTAAGTTGCATTATTTTGTTGAAAAACATCAAAAATATGCGCCAATTTTATTTTTTATTGCTGGTTTTACTTGGGATTCTTTTACCTTAGGAAGAATTGACAGGTTGTATGATATTGTGATTCTCTGCACATACATGACCCTGTTAACCATCAGTATTTATTTATATAATTTAGTAGGATCCGAAAAATGGGATAATAAATTTGTTCAGAAATATGGGCATTATTTACCATTAGCCATTCAGTTTTTTTTAGGAGGATTATCAAGTGCCTACGTTATTTATTTTTCAAGAAGTGTTTCGCTCTCAAAAACGGCAACTTTCTTTTTTATTTTGATATTACTCTTTATCGCAAACGAATTTTTACGAAAAAGAATCTCTAATAAATATTTACAATTCGGCTTTTATTTTTTTGTAAACTTTATCTTTTTAAGCTTCTTTTTACCAGTAATCCTAAAAAAAATGAACACCATTATTTTTTTAATTTCTGGAGTATTGAGTTTAGTATCAACCTTATTTTTAATTATACTTATTTACAAATCGAGCATTTCTGCAAAAACCGAAATTGTAAAATGGAAAATGTTAAGCATGATTATGTCCATTTATATTTTGATAAATGTTTTGTACTTTTTAAAATTGATTCCACCAGTTCCTTTAGCTTTAGATCAAGGTTTGGTTGCTTATAATATTGAGAAAAAAGGAGCAACCTATAAAGTTACGTACGAAGTTGATGAATGGTATTTATTTTGGAGAGATCACAAAGCAGATTTTAATAAACAAACCAACAAACCTGTGTATGTTTTTACATCGGTTTTTGCACCAACAGATTTAAAAAAGAAAATTTATCACAGATGGAAATGGTTTGATGAAAACCTAGATGATTGGCAAACAGTCGATAAAATCGGATATGAAATTGTTGGAGGAAGAGATAATGGTTTTAGAGGTTTTACCTATAAAAATAATGTAAGAGCAGGTGAGTGGAAGGTTGAGGTAATTACAGAAGAAGAACTTGTTTTAGGAGTTGTCGATTTTAATATCAACATACATTCGAATGCTAAAATCGAAAAACTTATTACACGAACTTTTTAGGTTTTTTTGAACTAAATTTTGTTTTATTAAGATTGATGAGTTTCTAGTTTAAAAGCTTTTAAGACATTGATATAAATAAATTATCTTTACAAAATAACCGTAACTTAAAATTATCTTATTCAGTTAATTTTTCGGGATATGTGTAATGAAAGTTTTTATATAATGAGTTGCCAATAATACAAAGAACACACTAACAAATGACATTCAATTCAATAGATGAAATAACTGAACATTTTGATTTAGACTCAATAGATTTAAATTCGATAAAAAAAGTACTTAAGAAAAAGATAAAAAAATTACATCCTGATGATAATGAAGGGAAATTTAAAAGTAACACAGATGAAGAAAATTATCATACAATTCATTCTGCTTTAGAATTCATTAAAACCCAAACATCCAATTCATTAACATTAACAAAATCTGATCTTACTCAACTTACGTCATCAATAAATAAATTATCTAAAATTCAAAATGAAAAATCTAACAAAAAGTTAGCTAAAGAAAAAGATATTGAATTAGATTCTATTTTATCATCAAGTGTTCAAGAGTTTGTTAAAAAAACTTCAGGAATAAAAATTACGGGAATAGCTATAACAACAGCAATAACTGCTTTGTGGTCATTCCCTTCAATAGTTAAAGATCACCCTATTCTTTCGTTTATATATGAATATCACAAAGATTTTACTATATTTTATGTAATTACTTTATTTTTAGCAGTAATGCTTTGGATTAAAATAAAAAACACTGAAAAGAAAGATAAAGAAATTAAAAACAGTTATAAGTTAGAATCTGTTCAAAACCAAATGTTCACTCTATTTAGCCAGGTAGTAAAAGTAAATTTTCATAATACAGAACATAGAAATGACAAAATTTTTATAATATTCACAAAAGATGATTTGATTCATTTTTTAATGAATAAATATGAAAAATTAAAAAGTGAAATAAAAAATACTCAAGATTCATTCCAAACAATAGAACAAATTAAATGGATCATCGAGAAAGAGAAAAAGGAAAGAAAACATCGTTCATTATCAGAAATTTTGAATTTACCTTCACTTGCAACACCTGGAGAAATTGATTTAGAAACAGCGCAAACAATATCTGAATTAATCATTACAAGATTAAAAACGAGAAATTTAATTGTTTTATCAAGTAAAAAATCATTGAGTGACAAATTTGAGTATGAATTTAAATATTAAATAAGTACTATTGGCAACAACGTATATAATTTATTGCTAGTTCTAGCCAACTTACGAAAATTCTCACGGATTTTCTATTCAGTGTTTATTTGCTAAATTTACGCTAAACCAACGTAACAAAGCATACACAAATACGTTTGCAACAAGCCAAAAAAAAACGTTAATTAAAGAACATTCATTCCTAAATTGATAATTTTGTATATTTGATAAAAAGTAATAAAAAATGAATTTAGAAGCCCGAAAAATAGAATTTGTTCAAGAATTTTTGAAACTTCAAAGTGAAGAAGTAATTTCTCGGTTTGAAAAAATATTAAGTGCTGAAACAAAGGTCTCTGAAGAACAAATTTTTAAACCTTTGACTCAAAATGAACTGGATGAAAGGATTGATAAATCCGAATCTGATTTTGAAAACAATAGATTTAAAACGAGCTCTGAACTTTTGGAGAAATTTCAATAATGGAATTTGAGGTTATTTGGTCTGATTTTGCAGAGACTCAACTTGACGAAATTTTTGAATACTATAAGAGAAAAGCAGGCGAAAAAGTTTCAGTAAAAATTATAAGGGGAATTATCAACGAACCTAAAAAATTGGTGAAATTATCTTTAATTGGCCAAGAAGAGGAGTTATTAAAGGAGCGAAAAATAGAATATAGATATCTTGTTTACAAAAATTATAAATTAATTTACTCGATAGACAATGAAAATGGGTTTATAAAAATTGCAGATGTTTTTGATACTCGACAAAATCCACCAAAACTGAAAAGAACAAAATAAAAACAGTTGTTAACATCCTCAATCAACTAATAAAACTTCCACAAAAAATTAAAATTACCAAATTAACTCTAAACCTTTATAATGAATAAACTTTTTGTGTTAGTAGTATTACTGTCAGTTTTAATTTCTTGCAAATCAGAAAAGAAAATATCAACAGAAAAAGAAACCAAAAGTGAAGTTATTGTAACAGATAATTTCGAATTGATAAAAGCCACTGAAAACTCAAAAACAGTTTTAATTTTGTTTGGTGGTTTTGGCGAAAACCCAACAGCTATAAAAAGGGAATTCGATATTCTTACAATTGCAAAAGACAACAATATGAATGTATTGTTGATGAATTACAGTAAGAAATTATGGTTGTTGGAAAGTGAGAAAAAGGAGTTAGCAAAACTTTTACAAACCACTTTAGAAAAACATAATTTACATAAAAAAGATATTTTTATTGGAGGTTTTTCAAGTGGAGGAGTTGTAAGTCTTCATATTAGCAATTATATACTTGGTAAGAAAGAATTTTACATTGCTCCAAAAGGTGTTTTTATCGCAGATTCTCCAATCGATTTATTGGCTTTGTACAAAACATCTCAACTAAACATTAAAAATAATTTCTCTGACGTTTCTGTAGCAGAAAGTACTTGGGTTCTCAATTTATTTGAAGAAACCATAGGAAACCCAAAAGATAGCATTTCTAACTACGAAAAATATGCTGTGTTTACTTCTGAATCTGATTATACTAAAAATTTAGACAATCTTAAAAACACAAAATTAAGATTCTACACAGAACCTGATTCAATTTGGTGGAAAGAGAATAGGAATAGAGAATTTAATCAAACAAATGCATTTTATATTCAAGAGTTGTCAGCATCACTCAAAAAGCAAAACTTTAAAAATGTTGAATATATTACAACAGAAAACAAAGGGTATAGAGCAAATGGTGACAGGCATCCTCATAGTTGGTCCATCATCAACAAAGAAAATTTAATTGCTTGGATGATGGAGTAATTGGCCTAAAATCTACTCAGTTTCTACATCTTTAGAATGCTCACTATACGTTCTCCATTTATCTAAACACTCAACCATATCAGAAGGGACATCAGTATTAAACTGCATAAATTCGCCAGTTTTTGGATGTGTAAAACCTAATGTTTTTGCGTGTAAAGCTTGTCTTGGTAAAGCCTTAAAACAGTTCTGTACAAATTGTTTGTATTTGGTAAAAGTGGTTCCTTTTAA
The DNA here is from genome assembly GCA_963977615.1 of uncultured Polaribacter sp. Lineage (GTDB taxonomy): Bacteria > Bacteroidota > Bacteroidia > Flavobacteriales > Flavobacteriaceae > Polaribacter. The sequence goes on from CAXBPL010000020.1 coordinate 31,018, forward strand.
AACAGCATCTCCTCCATATCTTTCATCATTAAAAAGTGTATGACCAATATGTTTAAAATGCGCTCTAATTTGGTGTGTTCTTCCAGTTTCTAGCTTACACTGCACTAAAGTTACGTAGGTTAAACGTTCTAAAACTTTAAAATGAGTAACTGCGTGTTTGCCAAAATCGCCATCAGGAAAAACAGCCATTTGCAAACGGTTTTTTAAACTTCTGCCAATATTCCCTTCAATTGTACCTTCATCATCTTCAATATTTCCCCAAACCAAAGCATAATACAAACGCTCTGTAGTTCTGTCGAAAAATTGTTTCGATAAATGTGCCATGGCAAATTCGGTTTTTGCAACCACTAATAAACCACTGGTATCTTTATCAATTCTATGTACCAAACCTGGACGTTCGTTGCTATTTGTTGGCAAGTTTTCAATATGATGAATTAAGCCATTTACCAAGGTTCCAGAATAATTTCCATGACCTGGATGCACAACCATTCCTGCAGGTTTATTTACAACAATTACAGTATCGTCTTCAAAAACAATATCCAAAGGAATATCTTCTGCAACCAATAAGTTTTCTGCTGGTGGATAAGCCAAAACCACTCTCACAACATCCTTTGGCTTTACTTTATGATTCGATTTTACAGCAACTTCATTCACCAAAACATTGCCAGCTTTTGCAGCTTGTTGTACTTTATTTCTGGTTGCGTTTTCGATGAAATTCATTAAAAATTTATCAACTCTTAAAGGTTCTTGTCCTTCACTAGCCGTAAATCTATAATGTTCATATAAATCGTCACTATCTGTATCTTGAGAAATATTTTCTTGCAAATCTTCTTTTTTAATTTATTTAAAGTTGATAAGATTAAAAGAGAAATTTATTTTCTCCTAACTCCTAACTCCTAACTCCTAACTCCTAACTCCTAACTTACCTATTCCCATCACCCAAAACCAACTCAATAATAGAGTTTTTAGGCAATTTATCATTCGGATTTATAATTTTTCCTTTGTGGCGTAAACCTCTTACAACATCCAAACCAATATCTCTAACGTACGTATAATTTGTACCTACAATAAAACCAATGGCTTGTAATTCAGACTCTGCTTGCCTTTTTGTACGTCCATTTAAATCAGGAATAGTAATATCTCTGTATTTTGATGGATTTAAAGTCAAGTAAATTTTACGCTTTTCTTTTACGAATTCTCCACCTTCAGGACTCTGCTCAATCACAGATCTTTTTGGATATTCAGGATTGTAACTTGCGCTATCAATTACTTTAAAATCTAAATTTAATTCGTTTAGTTTTCTTTGAGCTTCGCTAATGGTTAGCTTATGTAAATCAGGAACTTGAATCTTTTGATCGTGGTTTGTATTTACATTCAACCAAAATTTTAGGACGAAAAATAAAAGGACAAAACCTACAATTGCAATGGCAATTTGTTTAAAAAACGACTTGCTTTTTAAAAACTGAAGAATACTCATAGAATGTTTTTTGTTTGATGCACAAATATATAAAAACTAAACGTTGCAGTTTCTATTTATATTTTGATAAATTTGTTTGTATAAATTTGATTGATGAAAAAAAATATTGCCATAATTATGGGCGGCTATTCGTCCGAAGTTAACATTTCTCTAAATAGCGGAAATGTTGTGTATAACCATTTAGATACAGAGAAATATACTCCTTATAGAGCGCATATTTTAAAAGAAAAATGGGTAGTTTTAGATGATGATAATAAAGAATATCAAATTGATAAAAACGATTTTTCTTTTGTTTTAGGGGATCAAAAAATCACTTTTGATTGTGTCTTTAATGCGATTCACGGAAATCCTGGCGAAAATGGAATGATTTTAAGCTATTTGGAGTTGCTAAATATCCCACATACTTCTGCGCCTTTTTATCAAATGGCATTAACTTTTAATAAAAGAGATACCTTAAGTGTTGTAAAAGAATATGGCATTAAAACTGCAATTTCTGTTTATTTAAATAAAGGAGATGTTATTAATGCAGAAGAAATTATTGCCAAAGTTGGTTTGCCATGTTTTATAAAACCAAACAATGCAGGTTCTAGTTACGGAATTTCCAAAGCTTATACGAATGAAGAAGTTTTACAAGGAATTGAAACTGCTTACAAAGAAGATTCGTCCATTTTAATTGAATCTTTTTTAAATGGAACTGAAGTTTCTGTAGGCGTAATTCAATATAAAGGAGCCATAAAAGTATTGCCAATAACAGAAATCGTTTCAGAAAATGATTTCTTTGATTACGAAGCAAAATACGAAGGAAAATCACAAGAAATTACACCAGCAAGAATTTCATCCGAAGCAAAAAAGAGGGTAGAAGCAGTTGCTGAAAAAGTGTATAAAGCCTTAAATATGCGTGGTTTTTCGAGAGCAGAATATATTTTTGTAAATGACGAACCTCACTTTTTAGAAATAAACACAGTACCAGGAATGACGTTGCAAAGTATTTTGCCTCAACAAGCTGCTGCTGCTGGAATTACACTTTTTGAGTTGTTTGATAATTCAATTCAAATGGCTTTAAAATAATTTTTACCACGAATTCACGAATTAAAAAATAATTTGAAAAAAATAATTTGTGAATTCGTGGCAATAAAAATCATCAACTAAAATAAAAATTATGAAAAAAGCAGTTTTTCCAGGATCTTTTGATCCGATAACTTCAGGACATTATGACGTCATCAAAAGAGGTGCAAAACTTTTTGATGAACTTATTATTGCTATTGGAATTAATGCCGATAAAAAATATATGTTTTCTTTAGAAGAACGCAAAAAATTTATTGAAGACTGTTTTAAAAACGAACCCAACATAAAAGTGGTTACTTATAAAGGTTTAACTGTCGATTTTTGTCAAAAAAATAACGTCGATTTTATTTTAAGAGGCTTAAGGAATCCTGCAGATTTTGAGTTCGAAAAAGCAATTGCACACACCAATAGAGATTTAGCGCCCATAGAAACCGTGTTTTTATTAACGGCAGCAAAAACGTCTTATATTTCATCATCAATAGTAAGAGATGTAATACGAAATAATGGCGATTACACAAAATTAGTCCCTAAAAGTGTGCGCGTAAAATAAAACTAATGAGTTCTAATCATAATTGGGTTTGTTTTGATTGTCGCTATTCAAAAAGAGAACCTAAATCAACTAACTTTATACCAAAATGTAATTCTTGTAAAGAAGATTTATATTGTCTTGGATATAAAGTTGCAATTCCAAAAAAAACAGATTTAAAAAATTGGAAAAAATTAAAAGAAGATTGTTTCAAAAGAAGTATGACAGTTTTAGAGAGAGAAACTATCAATCAAGTTAAGGAAAAGCATAGCTTAGAAAAAGAAGAAATTAAACCAAAATTTATATTTAAAAATTAGTTTGATTATTTTTAAAACCATCAACCAACATTAAAATGAAAAAGATACTTTTATTATTTACCTTTTTAGTACTAATTTCTTGCAACAAATCATCCAAAGAAAAAACAGATTTTACGACTCTTTTTGAAACATCCAAAGGAACAGAAACTCCAGAATACGAAGCTGTAATTGAGTATTATAAAAAATTATCAGAAGAATATTCTCAAATTTCGTTATTCTCTTTTGGCCAAACAGATTCAGGTGAACCTTTGCATTTGGTGGTGTATAACAGAGAAGGAATTTATAATGTTGATGAAATTAAAAAATCACCTAAAAACAGAATTTTAATCAATAACGGAATTCATCCTGGAGAATCTGATGGAATTGATGCTTCTATGATGTTAATGAGGGATCTCGTTCAAAACGATTCTCTAAAATCAACATACGAAAATTCGATAATTTGTGTAATTCCTGTGTATAATGTTGGGGGTTCTTTAAACCGAAATTCGCACACAAGAGCCAATCAAAATGGACCTTTAGCATATGGTTTTAGAGGAAATGCCAGAAATTTCGATTTAAATAGAGATTTTATAAAACAAGATACCAAAAATGCAGCTGCTTTTGCAGAGATTTTTCATGCTGTAAATCCAGATGTTTTTGTTGATAATCATGTGAGTAATGGCGCAGATTATCAATATGCATTAACACATTTATTTACACAACATAATAAATTGGGTGGTAATTTGGGTTCCTTTTTACAAAACGAAATGCGTCCTCAAATTGAAGAATCGTTAGAAGAAAAAGGCATTATCATTACTCCTTATGTAAATGTTTGGGGCAACACACCAGAAGCTGGTTTTTCTCAATTTTTCGATTCGCCCAGATATTCTACAGGATACACAACCTTGTTTAACACCTTAGGTTTAATGGTGGAAACGCACATGTTAAAACCGTATAAAATTAGAGTGGAACAAACCTATGAATTGTTGTTTTCGACTTTTGATTTTGCAGAGAAAAATTCAAAAAAGATAAAAGATTTACGCGCAAAAGCAACCGAGAAAATTTTAGCAAAGAAAAAATATCCAATTCAGTTTACAGTTGATAAAGAAAATTACAGAACCTTAAATTTTAAAGGCTATGAAGGTGAAATGATGGATAGCAAAGTAACCAATGGACAGCGTTTGTTTTACGATAAAAATAAACCTTTTGATAAAGAGGTAAATTATTATGATGAGTTTACAGCAACCAAAGAAATTACCATTCCTAATGCCTATATTCTACCAAAAGGTTGGCATGATATTATTGAGCGATTAAACAACAATAAAATTGAATATTCAAAACTTGAAAAAGACACTGTAATTTCGGTTACTGTAAATCATATCAAAGATTATGAGACGAGAAATTCGCCTTATGAAGGACATTATTTACATTATAATACTTCCATTGTAGCATCTGTTGAGAATATCAACTTTAAAAAGGGCGATTTATACATACCAACAAACCAAAATGGCGTTCGTTATTTGTTAGAAACATTGGAAGCAGAAGCAACAGATTCGTTTTTTAATTGGAACTTTTTCGATACTATTTTACAGCAAAAAGAAGGTTATTCTGCCTATGTTTTTGAAGATGTTGCAGAAAAATTATTGACTGAAAATAGGGCACTCAAAAAAGAATTTGAAGAAAAATTAACTGCTGATAAAGAGTTTGCGAAAAACCCAAGAGCACAATTAGATTTTATCTATAAAAATTCGCCAAATTATGAAAAGGCACATTTGCGTTTACCAGTTTTTAAAATTTATAAATGATGAAAAAAATATCAATATTTATTGTAATCACGCTATTTTTTAGTTGTTCTATGTCTAAAGTTCAAGAGAAAACAGAATCCAATTTTTACGTTGGCACGTATACGAATGGAGAAAGTGAAGGTATTTATAAATATCAGTTAAATGCAGCAGGAAAACTGAAGCAAATTGGTTTGGTTGCAAAAACGGATAACCCTTCTTATTTGGCAAAAACTAAAGATAACAAAACATTGTTGGCAGTAGATGAAACCAACAAAAACGGAACAGGTTATGTGAATTCTTTTAGAATAGAAAAAGATAGTTTGGTTTTTGTGAGCAAATCGAAATCTGGTGGTGCACATCCTTGTTTTATTTCTATAAATGATAAAAATCAAGTGTTGGTTGCCAATTATTCAGGTGGAAATGTTGGTTTTTTGGAAATTGATGATCAAAATGGATTGACAAATTTATTAGCTGTTCAGCAACATGTAGGGAATGATATCAATCCAAAACAGCAAACACCACACGCACATTTTTCGAAATTCCACCCAACAAAAAACGAAATTATTTCTGTTGATTTAGGAACCAATCAGCTTTGGTTTTCAACTTTTGATACACAAAAAAAAGAGTTAGCTTTTACCAATCAAAAAACGCTGAATATGAATATTGGTGCAGGACCAAGACATTTTATTTTTCACCCAAATAATAAATGGATGTATGTTGTAAATGAGTTGAATAGCACAGTTTCTTTGGTAAAAGAAAAAGAGAATTTATATACGGTTGATCAAACAATTGCAATGTTGCCAAAAGATTTTAAGAAATATAGCAATGCTGCAGATATTCATATTTCTAAAGATGGCCAATTTGTATATGCTTCCAATCGTGGACACGAATCGATTGTAATTTATAAAGTAAATCCAGAAAATGGAACTTTAAGTTTGGTTGGTTTTCAGAATGTGAAAGGCAAACATCCACGTAATTTTTCTTTATCTCCAGATGATAATTTTCTAGTAGTTGCCAATAAAGATTCTAACAATATTGTTAGTTTTAAAAGAGATACTAAAACAGGTAAATTAAGTTTTGTTGATGAAGTTTTTGCGCCAAATCCTGTTTGTGTTTTGTTTTAAATACTTCTACTGCCTTCTTTGTAAGTAGTAATACCCGATTTTAATTTACGTTTTAATTTTACAGAAGGTTGGTAGTTAACATGGTACTTTTTAATGTTTTTTTTAGGGGATAGTTTAGCAGCATCTTCCTCTGCAATACACTGAAACCCCATTTTAAACTTACCAACATCACCTAAATCTACAATATTGCCTTTTTCTAAATAGTATTCTAGTTTTATACCCAAGGCCATTAATACTGCTTTTACATCTACCTCATGCAAACTACATTCATTACTTATGGCGTTGCTAATTCTATCTAAATCTATCTTGCCAGTATGTACAGCTTGCATGATAAACTGTTCTTTTTTATCTTGAATACTATTGCTTCTTTTTGTGATTCTATATCGAATTGCCATGTTGTTTTCATTTTTATTTTGTACCTTTAAATTTCAAGCTTATCAGGGCTTTCACTAAGGTTTTTTCTGCTCTTTGTAAAAATACTACATTTTCTTAAAATTTATTCTAGTATACTTTAAAACTTATAGTAGTGTTTTGTTTGCATTATACTAGTATAATTACAAAAAAGATACTGACCAATGTCAAAAAAGTATTGTGACAATGTTAAAAAAGAAACGGGACAATGTTTAATATTTGACAGGCAAGCATCCACGTAATTTTTTTTTATCACAAAATAATGATTTTCTAGTAGTTGTCAATAAAGACGCTAACAATATTATTAGTTTTGAAAGAGATGCTATAACAGGTAAATTAAGTTTTGTGGATGAAGTTTTTGCGCCTGAATCTGTTTTGTGTTTTGTTTTGATTGTGTTTATAATATGTAGAAGCTGAAATTTAAGATAATTCTTCAATTCCAATTTCTTTAAAATATTTATAAGTTCCATCGTAAAATTCAATTGGTCTTGTATGGTCTATATTTGAACCCTTAGGGATAAAAATAACCATTCCTTGTCTTGCTCTAGTTAATAAAACACGATAAGTATTTTTGAGATATTCTTTACTAACTTCTTGATTTATGTTCATCCATTTAGTCCCTCTAAAACTTTGGTACTTCCATTGATTTTTATTTATATGAAAATTTGCTCCCCAAATCAAACATGTTCTATCAATTTCTAAACCTTGAATGTCAAATTCTGTAGCAATATCTTCAAGGAAGTATGAAGACCGAATATCATCACTTGAGTTTAAAAACCAATTAGGAGCAGATATTTCATTTTTAACATCAATTCCTAAAGCTTTTAATCTTCTGGCTCCTGAAGAAGCAATTAATCCTATTCTTTCTGTTCCTTTACTTTCTTTTCTTAACCATTTTTTTGCAATGTTTATGTCTCTTGTTAAAAATATTGGAAATGATTTTTTAATCTCTGAGTATAGTTTTTTTGTATTATCAAAATTTAATTCTAATAATTCGTGTACAAATTCAGAAACTTGTTCTGACCTAAAAGAACGCATTGAAACTGCTAAATGTAAGTCTGTTTCAGAAAATCCATTTTCTTGTAGCCATTTTTTTTGTATTTCTGTTTTTATATAGTTTGGACTATTTACAATTGAATTTGAAAAATGAATTTCCCAATCTTTAAAGTTGTTTTGAAAGGCATTAACCCATTCTTCTAAACCTGCTTCTCCTGTATTTATTTCTTGTCCTCCACCTATTAAGCATACTACTGTACACCAATCTTCATGGCGATTCATTACATCAATTAAAAATTCTGGTTCAGACATTACAAAATCTTCAATACCTTTTTTCCTTTTCATAAAAGAACTAACTTGCTTTTTAGTCCATGCTCTTTGTGCTTCATCAAAAACAACAACCTTTTCTGTTGGTTTCAAACCTTTATCTAAATACATATCTCTGAAATGATGTATATTTTGGATGAAAGTATTCGTTCTTCTTTTTGCTTCATTCTTTGTTACTTTTGCTTTATTTTCTTTAGAAATTAAAACTAAATCTCTAGCCAGAGCTTCTCTTAAAACTTCTACTAAAGGTCCATTTCCTGAAAGAAAAACTGCATGCTCATCCTCATCAGCAAGCATTCTTTCGTTTGCAATGCTTAATCCTGCCAAAGTTTTTCCTGCTCCTGGAACACCAGTAATAAAACAAATTGATTTTTTGCTGTGGAGCTTTGAACTCTCTATAACTTCATTTATATAATTAGAAGTTTTATCAAGGTTTATTTTTTCTGAATCATGTCTCGAAATCTCTTTAACTTTATGTCCTTTATACAAAGCTTGAGCTGCTTCAATAATTGTTGGTGTTGGTTTGTAAATTGAATTTTCCCAGATTTTAATATCAATTTTATCTACTGAATTTTTAATAAATTTCTCTATAATATTCTTAATACCTAATTTATTACATTTTGCAACTTGATAATGTTCTAGGACTTCATTAATATTAAAAGTACTTTCTTCTGCGTTTGTAGCTATTAATACAGGGATTAATTTTGTGAAATGACTTCCTTCATGAAAGTTTTTTAAATCTAAGCAATAATCAATTACTTGATTTTCTGCATGTTTTCCATAAGTGGTGTCACCAACTTTAAATTCAATTACAAATACACAATCTTTAACAATTATAATATTATCAACTCTTTTTCCCATCCTAGGAATTTGAAATTCAAAATAAATTGAACCATCTATTCCAATTAATTCATTTTTAAGGATTTCAATCTGTTTAACCCATGCATTCTTTTGTAAATCTTCTAACGAACGATTACTGTGGTTTAAACTTAATTGACCTAAAATTAAAGTTGAATCATCAAAAATAAAATTAGAAATACTATTACTATAGTAAGCTCTGTTCATTTAATTATCAATTTTAAGTTCATAGTCTTGAAAATTGATTTTTTGATCTTTAAAGTTTAGCAAGTCAGATAAATCCATTTTAAAAACTTTTGAGAAAACAACTATATTGGTAAGTGATATATTTCTTTCACCTCTTTCTATCATTCCAATATATGTTCTATGAAAGCCTGTCTTAAATGCTAATTGTTCTTGACTCAATTTTTCTTGAGTTCTTAGGTCTCTTATTCTATTGCCAAATTCTTTTAAAATAAATTTATTTATCATAAATCTAAACTATACTTATTGTATGCAGAAGTCAACATACAATGTGTATCATTTCTTATCTTTGTGAAAATTATTTAAATATGGAAAAATACGCTAGAGTTAATGATTTTAATGGAAAAGGAATGAATGAAGGATTCTGTTTTAAGAATGGAGAACATTATTGTGAAACAGAAGAACAAGCTAAACTATATGTAGAAAGTTTAAATTTAAATTGGGATGTAGAATTATTAACATTTGATACAAAAGACGAATGGTTTTATTGGACAGATTGGTATAATACTGAATCTGATGTTTTTTATGATATTAATGGTAAAAAGATTTTTAATGCTTAATACAACACAGACATTATTTGCCATTTATAAAAAAGGTAATCATTTAGGAAATGAAAAAGGTGTAAATGAAAATGCTGCAATTAAGAATTATCTTATTGCAGCATTTAGTAAAAAGGTATTGAATGATAAAGAGTTTGTTTCTTTATATTCAGCTCAAATAGCAATTAAAGAAATACATTTCTTGTGAAAATTCCTAAAACTTATACTCCCCAAGTGGTTTTGGAAATTTTTCTGGATTTGCAGCTAAATGATAACGAGGATCATCAATATCTTCTACAATTACATCTTTAAATATTGGCGAAGCTTTATAGAGTAAAACTTTACAATCTTCACTTAAATGTTTTATAGTGACATTTTTATTGGCAGCTTTATATTTTTCAACCAAAGCAAAAATAGCTTCAATAGCAGAATGATCTGAAATACGTGCTTCAACAAAATCAATTTCTACAGTATCAGGATCATTTTTAACATCGAACTTTTCATTGAATGCAGAAATACTTCCGAAAAATAAAGGTCCCCAAATTTCATATACTTTAGTTCCATCTGCTCTAAAACGCTTTCTAGCTCTAATTTTCTTAGCATTTTCCCAAGCAAAAGCCAAAGCAGAAATAATAACCCCTACAAAAACAGCAATCGCTAAATCGTAAATTACGGTAACTGCAGAAACTGTTATTAAAACAAAAGCATCCGACTTTGGAATTTTCTTTAAAATTCTAAAACTAGACCAAGCAAAAGTTTCAATCACCATCATAAACATCACCCCAATTAACGCTGCAATTGGCACTTGTTCAATTAATTTATCAGTAAAAAGAATAAAGGTTAATAAGGTAACTGCCATGATAATTCCAGATAAACGTCCACGTCCACCAGCATTAATGTTGATGACTGTTTGTCCAATCATTCCACAACCACCTGTACCACCAAAAAGTCCGCTTAAAATATTTCCAGCACCTTGAGCCACACATTCTTTGTTTCCATTTCCTCTGGTTTCTGTTAATTCATCCACCAAATTCATGGTCATTAAAGACTCAATTAAACCCACAGAAGCTGCTAAAAAAGCAAAAGGTAAAATAAACGTAAGCGTATCTAAATTAAAAGGTAAGTTTTGCCAAAGCTCTAAATTCGGAGTTGGGAATTCGCCTTTTAAACCAGTTCCTCCACCTTCAATAATATAAGAACCTACTGTAGTTACGTCCATTCCAGAAAACACCACAATTCCTGTGGTTACTAAAATAGCTGTTAAAGAAGCAGGTAATTTTTTAGTAATTTTTGGTAATAACCAAATGATTGCCATGGTTAAAGCAACCAAACCTAACATAATATAAAGTTCAGTTCCTTGCATATAAGAACTTACATAACTTTTTACACCATCAGTAGAAACTTCTAAAGATTTATGGGTAAACATTTTAACTTGCGCCCAAAAAATAACGATTGCTAATCCGTTTACGAACCCCATCATTACAGAATGTGGAATTAAACGAACAAAACGCCCTAATTTAAAAACACCAGCCAAAATTTGAATTACACCCATTAATATAACACAGCCCAAAAGATAAAAATAACCCATGTTATCAATTGGTGTATCAAACAACATTCCTTTGGTATGTCCTTCAGCAATCATGGTAACAAAAATAACAGCAACTGCACCAGCTGCACCAGAAATTAAACCTGGTCTTCCACCAAAAATAGCTGTAATTAAACCGATTATAAAAGCACCAGAAAGTGCTACTAAAGGATCTATTTGTGCTACAAAAGCAAAAGCTACAACTTCAGGAATCATTGCAAGAGAAACCGTAATTCCTGCTAAAACATCGTCTTTTGCATTGGGAGTTATTTTTTTGATAAAATCTGTCATTATATTTAGCTTATTTTTAGAAGGGGGCAAAGATAGAAGGTTTTTTTAGAAAACTAGACATCTTTATAAGTATCATACACTAATTTAATATTGGCATATGTATTTTTTAAGGCTTCTTTTGTTTGATGCTCATTTTTGAAAACAACTTCTGTAATTCCTTCTTCCAATTGAGGTTTTAAAGCACCTTTATAATTAGAATTCATTAAAAACCAATGCGTTTCTTTTAAACGAACTCCATTTTGAAAATAAATATGATAGGTAATGAGTAATTTTTTTTCGATGGATAGATTAAAAATACCACATTCTTCTTCAACTTCTCTTATGGCAGCAGTTTCAATCGAT
>CAXBPL010000021.1:0-41695 GCA_963977615.1 uncultured Polaribacter sp.
AGTTTCGAAAATTTTTAGGGGTATCAATTTCAAACTATTAATTTCAAAAGAGCTGGTGAAAATCAGCTCTTTTTTTTGTTTAATAAAACAGCCAATTATCTAAAATTTTACTAAAAACAAAAAATGAATTTATTAAAATCTAGATACCAAAAATAAACACCATTCATCTTTAAAAAACTCATATTCAACGATATTAGATAAACTAATAAATAAAAAAAAGGTACCTTTGTAAGCATTTAAGTTGATTTATATCCCTCATTTCGAATTTAAGCTAACCACCTTTAAAGTATTATCAGATATGAGCTGTACTAAGAAACTAAAATTTTTAGACTCAAAGCTATCCCTAAAAAAAATAGCACTATTTACTTTTTTTTTATTATTTATAACAATCAACAGTAATGCACAATGTGTAAATGCTACAGATTGTGATGGAGATGGTATTGATAATATTACAGATTTAGATGATGATAATGATGGTATTTTAGATACTGATGAAGGTTGTGGAAATGCAGTTTCAACGTTCCCAAATGCAGACAAAGGATATTTATTTCAAGGAAATCCTTCAGTTGTATATTTGGTAGATTTAAATACAGGTACTGCCACAGCTCATGCAGCTTTAACTTTTCAGGCGAATGCTGTAGCCATAAATGAAGCAGATGGTTTATTTTGGGCAGTAAATAGAACTACAAACAATGTCGTTTTAATTGATCCTATAACTTTTTCAATTACAGAAACACTTCCTATAACAAGTTCAAATTTTTCTGGTGCTTTTGATCCTATTAAAAAAGAATACATAATTAATTCTGGCAGCACAGTTAAAGTTATTGATGCAGATCCTAGCTCACCAACTTATAAAACACTTATAAAATCTTTTACAGGAGCAGTATCTGCCAATGTTGCTGATATTGGTTACAATGCTTCAGATGGAAATTTTTACGGAATTGGCAGCAATACAACTAAACTTTACAGATTTGACACTACCAATGAAAGCGTTACTTTAGTTGGAAATGTGGCAGGATTACCAGCTGCAGTTTATGGCGCAATTTATAGTACTTTAGAAGGTAAAATATATTTGGGTAATAATTCTACAGGTGTCATTTACTTAATGGAATTAAGAAATGGTTTAAGTGCAACAGTATTTTCTAGTGGTCCAGCTTCTAACACAAATGATGGTGCAAAAGTGTTGAATGTAGATTTATCTGGAAATCAAGTTTGTTTAGATACAGATGGAGATGGAATTCCAAACTCACAAGATTTAGATTCTGATGGAGATGGTTGTTTGGATGCAGAAGAATCTGGAGGAATAGATTTAAATTTAGATGGTGTTATAGATGGAACTGGTTTTAATGGTGATGGTTTAGTTACAGGAGGTACAGGAGCTTATGATGGTACAGAAGGTAAAGAAACCATAGCACATCAAATGAATGTAGCTACACCTCCAACAGACCAATCTGTTGGATTAGGACAACCTGCAACTTTTAATGTAATTGGGAATGCAGATATGGCTACAAACTATATTGCAGGAAATCCTATTTTTGGTGATCTTGGAAATGCTTCCACTAGAATTTCTTATCAATGGTTTTTGGGAGATCCAAATGCTGGAGGAACACAATTAGCAAATGCAGGTGTTTATTCAGGAACAAACTCATCAACCTTAAATATTTCTAATTCATCAGGTTTATATAACAATGAATATTATGTGAAGCTAACACATTTAGATAAAGTTTGTTTAGAAGAATTTAGCAATGCAGCTTTATTAAATTATTTACCTACTGCAGTAAATGATGCTGCAACAGTAAACGAAAACAGTCCTGCAAATACCATTGATGTTTTAAACAACGATAGCTTTGGAAACGATGGTCCAAATACTGGAACTATTTCTTTACCAAGTTTAACATCAGCAAATAATGGTACACTTTCAGTTGATGATAATGGAACTGCTAATGACCCAACAGATGACAAAATTTTATATACACCATTTGTAGGTTTTACAGGAAATGATTCTTTTAATTATACCATAACAGATGCCAATGGAGATACAGCTACTGCAACTGTTTCAATTACAGTAAATGCAGTTTATAATTGTGTTGATAGCCCAACTACTCCTGCTCAAGGATTCAATGTTTTTGTAGAAGAAAATATGGAAGTGCTATCAACTGAAACAAAAGGCGCTGTTGCTGTTGGAGAAAACTTATCCATAAAAGGAGATTATAATGTTGCCACAGATGATTGTGGAGATTTTGATACAAATGGTTTAAAAACAGGTCTTTTAGTAGGTGGTAGAGTAAATTACCCATTAAATACGGTTATTAATACAGATGATGACGATTGTAATTGTGGAGATCCTACCATTGTAAATAATGGAAGTTTCGAACAAGGAGCAACCCCTTCAACATGGACTTTAAAAAATGATTCAGAAATTCCTGGTTGGTACACAACTGCCACAGACAATAAAATAGAAATCTGGAAATCTGGTTTTCAAGGAAAAGCTTCTCAAAATGGAACTTATTTTGCTGAAATTAATGCGAATCAGAGAGCAGCATTATATCAAGTTATTTGTGCTGAACCTGGTTCTGTTTTAAATTGGTCTATTTGGCACAGAGGAAGAAGTGGTGTTGATGTTGCTGATGTAAAAATTGGAGTTTCATTAAATTCTGCTAATACAGAAGAAACAATGAGTACAGATCAAAATGCTTGGGCTAACTACACTGGTTCTTATACAGTTCCTGCTGGTGAAAACAAAGTTTATTTTGTTTTTCAATCAGTTTCAAGTCAGCCATATAACAACCTTTCTTATGGTAATTTAATCGATAATTTTCAAATTACTAAAACAACACAAGGTGTTTGTCCTCCTGGAGGAATAAATCCATCTGGATTATTAACAGTTGTGAATCCTGATTATTACACTAAAATTGGAAACAGCAATGGTTCTGTTACTTGGTATTTTGATGAATTAAATGCTCCAGCTCCAATGAGAGTTACTCCAAATGCAACTTACAATTCATCATCAAGAATACAAATGAATAATAGTTCTCCTAGTTATGGAGTTGATGCAGGAAACAATCCTGTTTATGAAAGTAATTTACTAGATTTTGCTAGTGCTTTTCAAAGCATGAGAACAAACTCAACTAATTTAGCATTAAATTCAAATAATGCTGTTTTAGAGGATGATAATGGAAATTCAATTACAAATACAACACTTACAAATCACACAGAAATATTCTTAAATAATGGTGTAAACTATTTGAATATTTCTGGTGCAGATTTAAACAGCACAAGTATTTTTGAAGCACAAAGAGCTGCAAATTCAGATAGAATATTAATTGTAAATGTGGATGCTCCTGGTACTTTTAATTGGAATGTTTGGGAACAAAGAGGTTTTGCTGCTATAGACAGTCCTTATATATTATATAATTTTCCAAACACAACCGAATTAAATATTATTGGTAGTCAAAAAATTTACGGAACTGTATTCGCTCCTTTTGCAGCAATAGAAAAATCTGTAAATAAAGAGGATATTTATGGTCAAGTAATTGCAAAATCTTTTATTCATGATGGAGGAACAATTCATTGTCAAAAATTTGCTGCTTCAACTACCTGTCCTCCTATTGCTGGTATTATTCCAACTTCAGATTTTAATGTGAATGTAAACCCACAATGTTTTGTTGCAAATGAATTTACGTTTGAAAACACTACAAATACTGGAGGAACAATGCAACCTGAAGCTCCAATAACATATGTATGGAATTTTGGTGATGGTACAACAAGCACTGCAATGAACCCAACAAAAAATTATACTGCAGCTGGCACTTACACTGCAAATTTAACTGCAACAAACATCTATGGTTCAGATACTCAAAGTGTTCAAATTGTTGTATTACCAGTTTTAGAACCTATAGTTTCTGTGGTAGATTTACCTTCTGGACCAGGACAAGTATACAGACAATTTACAATTGATAATGCAACTTCATTTACAGACTTTTCTTGGACTTTACCAGGAACTGGACCTGGAAGTGGTCCAGGATTATTACAAAATACAAATCCAATAACACAATTATTTACTGCTGCTGGTGCATACACAGTTTCTGTAACTGCAACAAGTAATAACTGCACAATTACAATTGATGTTCCAGTTATTGTAACTTCTGCAGAAGTAACTACTGGTAATTCTGGTGGAGTTGAATCTGAGTCTTTAGGTGATGCCATTTCTAAAATTTATGTTGGTAGAAAAAAGAATTCTGTACCCACTGAATTTGTAAAATCAGAAAAGAACTTATACAGTAAATCTAAGTTGAAATCGGTTCAACCTTATCAAGGAAAAGGACAAACATTGTTAGATATGTTCCCAACTGAATTGGTTGCAGGAAATGTAGCAAACGTAACATCGCCAACTGATATTTTAGATTATACAGTTGCTGATGAGGTATTGTCTGTAGATTTTTCTTTAGATGGAAAAACAAAAGGTGTTGTATTAGGTATCAAAACAACAGATAAAATTTACAACCATACAAAAGCATCTTGTGATAGATTGCGTGGAGCAGAAATTTTAAATATAAAAACGGTAACCTTAGAAGGTTATAATTTCTTAATGCAAGGCATCAAACAAAGAAATGGAATTGTAGAATATGCTATTTCTTTTGCAACTGCAAAGAATAACAATGATGCTCAATATACAATTCAAACAAACTGGTATGTAAATAATTACACCAAGTTTAATGATGTGTTCAACTTCCAAGTTTGGTCTACAAATCCAGAAGATACTCAAAAAATGGTAACTGATATTGTGAAGAACTTAAATACTTTTATTCCTGTAAATCAAACAGAAATTCAAAAAGTTCCTGAAACTTATGCCGCTAAAATTTCGAGAGATAAGGAAGATTTAGTCATCTTAATGAGAAGTACTGAAAAAGGTTTAAGCACAGAACTTTCTATGCAAGAATTGTATTCTGAAACTGCAAATAATGTAAAATTTAGATACAATCCTATCAATTCTCAATTAGAGCAAACAGTAAGAATTGACATTGCAGATGGTTATGAATATGATGCTTTATTAAAAGTAAATGGTACTATTGAAGATGCATTTTATCATGCAGATGGAAACTGGGGCTTAGATTTTGATAAAAACTACACAAAAATCGAAGAGTACTTTGTATCAAACGATTTTAATAGAGTTTATAATGATGATGAGCATGCTATCAACAGAAATGTAAAGATTAAGGCAACCAGCGATTATGATTATTTAACCGTTTATAAATCTTTATTACCAGGAACTTTGTCTGCAGATTATTCTGAATATAACTATGTAGCATTTACTGCAAAAGGATCAGGATTAATGGAATTAGGTTTAATTAAGTCGTCTATAGAGGATTGGAAAGCACAATATAGAGTGATGGTAGATGTATCTGAAGAAGAAAAAACATATTACGTTCCTTTTGATATTTTTGCATCAAGTGCAAACCAAGAGAATTTAACAGCTGAAGATTTAACTACTTTATTGTTTACATTTTTACCTGTAGAAGCACAAACTAAAGAATTAGATTTAGAAATTTCTGATGTGCGCTTTACAAAAACAGCTATTGAAGAATTTACAGTTAACAAAATCGAAAAGTTTGAAAACACTTTTATGGCATACCCAAATCCATCAAAAGGGAATATAAACTTACTTTTATTCAGTGAAACAATTACAGAAGCAACTGTAACTTTATCAGATATTACTGGTAAAATTATTTACAGAGGTAAAGCAAATTTGAATGCTGGTAAAAACGAATTAGATTATAACTTTAAGGTTAAAGCTGGAGTACTACTTTTACATATATCATCAGCTGAAAAAGATTACGGAACTTCTAAAATTATATTTAGATAAATAACGAATAATAAAAAATTAAAAAGAGGGAAATCACATTGGTTTTCCTCTTTTTTTATTGTTTTAAAATATAAATTTTCAACTTAAAACGGATTGCTTTCACTTGATTATAAAATGAAGAAATCAAAAGTTCTTATTGTTTTATAACAATTTAAGTAATCAATATTTTCTTGTTAAAAATCTTTAAAAAATTGATATTTTTACAACGTTAAAAAACAAAAATGGCAAAAGACTTAAGTAATTATAGAAAATCTTACGAAAAACAAGAACTTTTAGAAAGTAACTGTCCAGAAAATCCGATGGAATTATTCCAAAAATGGTTTATATATGCAGATAATTCTGATGTTGTTGAAGAAACTAATGCCATGACAATTGCCACTATTGGTAAAGATGGTTTTCCTAAAAGTAGAGTTGTTTTACTAAAAAAATATACTTGGGAAGGTTTCATTTTTTACACAAACTACAACTCAGAAAAAGGAAAGGCAATTCAAGATAATAATCATATTTGTATTTCATTTTTTTGGCCAGCTTTAGAGCAACAAATTATCATAAAAGGTGTTGCAGAAAAACAAGCCGAAAATTTATCTGATGGTTATTTTGAGTCAAGACCAGATGGAAGTAAGCTTGGTGCATGGGCTTCTGATCAAAGTAAGGTAGTTTCATCTCGTGAAGAATTAGATGAAAGCTTAAAAACTTTTGAGCAAAAATTTGATGGAAAAGAAATACCAAGACCCGAACATTGGGGAGGCTTTTTAGTAAAACCTGTTTCTATAGAATTTTGGCAAGGAAGACCAAACAGAATGCATGACAGAATAAAATATTCGCTACAAAAAGATTTTTCTTGGAAATTAGAAAGATTAGCACCTTAAATTTTTATATTTACAATTCATTAATCAAAATAAATGAAAACACTCTATATAGTTCGTCATGCAAAATCTTCTTGGGAATATTCAGGAATTGAAGATATTGACAGACCTTTAAAAAAACGTGGGATTAAAGACGCACATTTAATGTCTAAATTTTTATCGAAAGAAATAGCAAGACCAGATGTTTTTATTTCAAGTAGTGCAAATAGAGCCTTGCATACAGGAATTATTTTCTGCGAAAACTTAGAATATCCTTTAGCTAATCTTCAAATTAGCAGACAATTGTATAGTTTTAGCGATGGTTATTTGGTAAAAACTGTAAGTGCTTTAGATGATGCTTTTAGTTCTGCCATTATTTTTAGTCACGATCATGGTATTAATACCTTTGTAAATAAATTTGGAAACACTCCAATTGCGCACGTTTCTACTTGTGGTATTATTGGTATTAAGTTTCAAGAAAAACACTGGAAAAATATAAAAAAGGGAAAAACTTTTATGATAGAATTCCCTAAAAATCATAAATAATTGTAGCCTTTTGGAAATAAAAAAATACGGTGCAATCGATATCGGTTCAAACGCAATTAGATTATTAATCGCTAACGTAATTGTTAAAGAAGGAAGAGAACCCCAATTTAAAAAATCTTCTTTGGTGCGTGTTCCAATTCGTTTGGGAGCAGATTCTTTTGTAAATGGTATTATTAGCGAAGAAAACATTAAAAGAATGTTAGATGCTATGGAAGCATTTAAACTTTTAATGAGAGTACATAATGTAGAACGTTACAAAGCTTGTGCAACTTCTGCAATGAGAGAAGCTAATAATGGACTTGAAGTTGTTGATAAAATTTTCGCAGAAACTGGTGTAAAAATTGATATTATTGGGGGTAAAGAAGAGGCTGCCATAATTTCTTCGACAGATTTAAGTGAACTTATTAGTGGTAACAACTCTTATTTATATGTTGATGTTGGTGGAGGAAGTACTGAATTTACAATTTTTTCTGGTGGAAAAATTACCATCTCAAAATCTTTTAAAATGGGAACAGTTCGTTTGTTAAACAACAAAAAAGCTGTAAACAAAGAAATTTTTGCCAATGTTGAAAAATGGATTAAGAAAAACACAAAAGATTTAAAAAACTTATCTTTAATTGGTTCTGGAGGTAACATTAATAAACTCTTTAAAATGTCTGGTAGAACTGAAGGAAAACCAATTTCTTACATTTATTTAAATGCTCAATATTTGTTCTTAAAACAAATGAGTTATCAAGAAAGAATCTCTGAATTAAGCTTAAACCCAGATAGAGCAGATGTTATTATTCCTGCTGCAAAAATATATTTATCTGCCATGAAATGGAGTGGTGCAAGAAAAATATATGTTCCTAAAATCGGACTTTCTGACGGAATTATAAAAAGTTTATTTTATAACAAGTTATAATTTTAAATTTTGCTATCATCTTATAAATGTTTTTAGTACTTTTGGCACAATCGTTATTTACCAAACTAAAGTATTGTTAATGTTTAAGAGTATGAAAAAATTTCTATTAAGTATAGCTATTTTAATGATGGCTACTGTTACTTTTGGTCAAGATTTACCAGAAAATCCTGAACCAGGAAAATGTTATGTTCGTTGTAAAACTCCAGATGTATATAAAAATGAAACAGTAAATGTTGCAGTTTCTCCAGAATATAGGAAAATTGTTACGTTTCCTGCAGAATATAGAACAATTCAAGAAAAAGTTTTAATCAAAGAAAGTGGTCAAGAAGTAAAAATTGTACCTGCTGTTTGGGGTACTCAAGAAGTTACTTATTTTGAAAAAGAAGATGGTACAAAATTAGAATATCAAAAAGCTGTTTTTGTTCAAGGATTTGAAACTGTTGAAACGAAAGCTGCAACAGCAAGTTGGGAAATGAGCGAAAAAATGCCAAATTGTGATTCTGATGATCCAGATGACTGTAGATATTGGTGTTACAAGCCTTTACCTGCTGAATTTAAAACAATGCCTGTAGAAAAATTACAAAGTGATGCTTCTGTTGTAAAAACTACTATTCCTGGTATTAAAAAAACCTACCAAAGAAAAGTTATGGTAAAACCACCAACTACAACTATGGTAAAAACTGAAGCAGAATACCAAACAATAGAAAAAACAGTTTTAGTAAAAGACGCTAGCTCTGAAGAAGTTGTTATACCAGCTGTTTACAGATCAATTACAAAAGAAATTTTAGTTCAAAAAGGAGGTTTAACTTCTTGGAAAGCTGTGGATTGTGAATTAATAGACAACACACCTTTACCAATTAATTGGGATTTTTCTAGTGCTGTTTTAAATGATGGTGCAAAGCAAATTATTGATGCTCGTTTATTACCAATCTTAAATGATGGTGTAGCTGTATTTATTGAGTCTCATACTGATATGAGAGGAACTAAAAAAGACAATCAAGAATTATCTGACAGAAGAGCAAAAGCAGTAACTGATTACTTAATTTCTAAAGGAATTAACAGAACTCAATTATATGCAAAAGGTTTTGGAGAATCTAGATTGCTTAACAAATGTTCTGATGGAGTTGTTTGTGCAGAAAACGAACATGCTGTAAACAGAAGAACTACTTTTAGAGTTACAAATCAAAATTAAAATAGTCCTTTAATAAAATAAAAAAAACGAAGCAATTTGCTTCGTTTTTTTTTGTTTAATATTTTCCGATAACTGATTGGAAAAAAGGATAATAATATTCAGTCATTACATAGCCTTTCTTTTCTGCTATTTTTTTCCCTCTGTGATTTACCATCATTAAAGTAGGGAACGCTCTTACTTTATATTTACGTTGCAAATATAAATTTTCATTCATTTTATCCGCAGAAATTATATCTGTTCTTCTAGGAATATCCACTTCTAATAATACCAAATCTTTATCTGCTAATGCTTTAAATTTTTCGGTATGAAACAAATCTTTGTCCAAAATTTTACAAGGACCACACCAATCTGAACCTGTAAAATACATTAAAACAGGTTTATCTTCTTTTTTAGATCTCCTTAAAGCATCTTTATAAGTAGCAACCCAATCCAACTCAATTTTGTTAACGATTTCAATTTCAGCTACCTCAACATCAGTAGAATCTATATCTTGAGAAAATGAGGTTTGAAAGGCTAAAAGGCTAACCATAAAAAACCCAAATAATTTATTCATAATCTTTTAATTTATTCAAAAGTATCAAAAATAATACCATTAATAAAACATAAACTGTGACTTGTTAAACTTTATTGTGTCATACATATGTTAGTAATCACATTTTAAATGTTTCTAGCAAAAAATCAAAAAAAGAAACCGATGTTTTTAACATCGGTTTTGTTGTATATGACTCATAATTAATTCATTAAAATCATGTTTTTGATTTCCTAAAAAACTAGTTTCTATGGGAATGTAAAAAAGATTTTTAATGTTTTTTTCTAATCGAACAAAATCTTTTTCTGTGGTTAGAATTATTTTTTTAGTTGCTGTAATAGCATCAAACTCTTGTTGTATGTTTTCGGTTTCTGTGGATGAGAAATTGTGATGATCTGCAAACTTTAAATGTTTAAAATCTATTTTTTTATCATTTAAAAAACCTAAAAGAGGATTTGGATTTGCAATTCCTGTAATTAATAAAATTTTATACTCTTTTAATTCATCAATTGAAATATTGCTTTTTGATGATAAAATTGATCCGTAAGAAATTGTCGTGAAAAATACTTCTTTTTGATATTTCGCTAATTTCCCTTTAATCGTTTCTTGCTGTTGATCATTTAAATCTGCAGGACATTTTGTAACTACAATTACATGTGCTCTTTTTGCACCTTCTCTACTCTCTCTCAAATTTCCTGTTGGCAGTAAAAAATCATCTGTAAATAAATCATCGAATTTTGTGAGTAAAATATAAAAACTCCCTTTTACTTTTCTATGTTGATAGGCATCATCTAACAAAATAAGTTCTGGCGACTTATTTTTTATCAAATTCTGAATGCCTTCTACCCTATTTGCATCAACTGCAACATCTATATTTTTAAATTTTTTGAAGTATTGCAAAGGTTCATCACCAACATCTAAAGCTATATGAGCATCATTTAACAACACAAAACCTGTTGTTTTACGTTTGTAACCTCTACTTAAAACTGCCACTTTAAACTGCTTATGAAGCAATCTTATTAAATATTCAATTTGAGGTGTTTTTCCTGTACCACCAACACTTAAATTACCAACCACAAGTACTGGAATTTTAAAAGAGGTTTGCTTAAAAATGCCAACATCAAAAAATAAATTTCTGATGGCTGTTACCACATCATAAATAATGGCAAAAGGAAATAATAAGAATCGTACAAATTTCATCAACTCAAAAATAAGGCATTTTTATGGATTGATGAATGGAAAATGTTAACTTTGAGTTTTATATAATTTCATTTTATGACCATTAAAAATATCACAAATTACATTGAGGAATTAGCACCTTTACACTATGCTGAAGATTTTGACAATGTTGGCTTGCTAATTGGCAATTATCAAACAGAAGTTACTGGGGTTTTAGTAACTTTAGATACTTTAGAGGAAACTGTGGATGAAGCTATTGCTAAAAATTGCAACTTAATTGTAAGTTTTCATCCTATTATTTTTGGTGGATTAAAAAAAATCAACGGAAATAATTATGTAGAAAGAGTGGTTTTAAAAGCGATACAAAATAATATTGCTATTTATGCAACACACACAGCTTTGGATAATTCTAAAAACGGTGTTTCTGCAAAAATGTGTGAAGTTTTAGGATTGATAAATACTAAAATATTAATCCCTAAAAAAGGAATTATAAAAAAACTTACAACCTATGTTCCTGTTGATAAAGCTGAAGAATTAAAAGCGAGTCTTTTTGGGACTGGAGCAGGAAATCTAGGAAATTACGATTTGTGTTCTTTTGATGTTCATGGTACTTCTTCTTTTAGAGGAAATGAAGATTCAAATCCTACTTTTGGCAAGAAAGGCGAACTTACAAAAAGAGAAGAAATCAAAATTTCTGTAGTTTTTGAGAGTAAAAATGAAAGTGCCATTTTAAAAGCTTTAAAAGGAAATCACGCATATGAAGAAGTTGCCTACGAAATTGTAACTACAGAAAATGTATATCAAAATATTGGTATGGGAATGATTGGCGAGTTCGAAACTGAAATGGACGAAAAAGATTTTTTAGTGTATCTAAAAAAAACAATGAAAACCGATTGTGTTCGACATTCTGCACTCATCAATAAAAAGATAAAAAAAGTGGCAGTTTTGGGTGGATCTGGAAGTTTTGCCATTTCTAACGCAAAAAAAGCTGGAGCAGATGCGTATATTTCTGCAGATTTTAAATATCATGAGTTTTTTAAAGCCGAAAACAGCATACTTTTGGCAGATATTGGACATTATGAGAGCGAACAGTTTACAAAAAACCTTTTGGTTGATTATCTTACAAAAAAATTTAGTAATTTTGCAGTCATTTTATCAGAAAAAAGTACAAATCCTATATATTACATATAAACATGGCAAAGAAGAAAGAAATTTCGGTTGAAGCAAAATTAAGAGCATTGTATGATTTACAATTAATAGACTCTAGAATTGACGAAATTAGAAACGTTAGAGGTGAATTACCTTTAGAAGTGGAAGATTTAGAGGATGAAGTTGCTGGATTAAATACAAGAGTGACTAACTTAAATAAAGATGTTACTAGTTTAGAAACAGATATTAATAACAAAAAGTTAGCAATAGATGAATCTAATTCGTTAATGAAAAAATACGATGAGCAACAACAAAAAGTTAGAAATAACAGAGAATTTGATTCTTTATCTAAAGAAATTGAATTCCAAGATTTGGAAATTCAATTAGCTGAAAAAAGAATTAACGAGTACAAAGCTAAAATTGCTCAGAAAAATGAAGTAATTAACACAACTAAAGAAAAGTTAGCGAAACAAGAATCTCATTTAGGTCATAAAAAAGCAGAATTAGATGCTATTTTAAAAGAGACTGAAAAGGAAGAAGAACTTTTGATCAAAAAATCGAAAGAGTTTGGTGAGTCTTTAGATGAGCATTTATTTACTGCTTACAACAGAATTAGAACTAAAGTTAAAAATGGTTTAGCTGTTGTTGCTATTGAACGTGGAGCTTCTGGAGGTTCTTATTTTACAATTCCACCTCAGGTGCAATTAGAAATAGCAAACAGAAAAAAAATTACTATAGACGAACATAGTGGACGTATTTTAGTAGATGCTGCTTTAGCTGAAGAAGAAAAAGAAAAAATGGATAAGATGTTTTCTTAATCTAAAAGAAATAAAATAGTAAAAACTCGAAGTGAAAGCTTCGAGTTTTTTTGTGGTGTATATTTTGGGTTGATTACTAAATTTTATTTTAATCAGTTTCTCACACACAGTTTGTCATGCTGAAAGCATCTCACACAAAATTGGTTTTTCATGGGTTTGATTCCTCAAAGTTTATCATCTATGTGTGGGATTTCTACGAAATGACAAACTGTGTGGGGTTTGTTTTTTCCCTAACTCACTCTTTTAACCAAAAAAAAAACTCAAAACATAGTTTTGAGTTTTCTTAAATTTTAAATATTGTAATCAATTAATTATCTAAATTCTTAAGATAATTTAATTTTTGCTCCCAAATTAAAACATCTTCTTTAAATTTAGCGACTTGATTTATTACATTCAACACTAAAGGATTGTCTGGTTTTGCATTAGAAAAGAAACCTAAATTATTTTCTAATTGTTGAATTTCTTTATTCGCTTCATCAATCTTTTTTCTAATAAAAAATTGCTCTGACTCTAATTTTCTCTGATCATTATCAGCTACATAACCATCTACAACAGTTGTAAACTTCAACATAGAAATCTCAGCTTTATCTAAAGACAACGTTTCAAACATTTTATCTATTTGCTTGCTAAACTTCCCTTCTAAATGACGCATGTTTCTTGGCAAAGCACCTAATGCTCTCCAATCTTTTATAGTACTTAAAATTGCTTCTTTAGTCTCTAATTTAGTTTCCTTTAAGTTTTCTAAAAACTCTTTCTTAACATTAACGTTTGCTTGTTCTTCTTTACTAACGTTATTTTTCTGTTGGTGTAATCTATCAAAATAATGATTACAAGCTTCTTTAAAACGTTTCCAAATATCATCAGAAAATTTACGAGGCACATGTCCAATATCTTTCCAATCTGCTTGTACTTTCTTTAATGTATTTGTAGAATTTTCCCAATCTTCGCTTTCTTTTAAAGATTCAGCTATTTCAATTAATGCAATTTTCTTTTTTAAATTTTCTTGCTGCCAATTCTTTTCGTCTTTGTAAAAAACATTTTTGGCGCTGTTAAATTTCTTTGTGGCTTTTTTAAATTTTTGCCAAACCTCTTCACTTTTAGTATAAGGCAATTTACCTGCATTAAAGTATTGCTTTCTTAATACTTCAATATCATTGATACTTTTTTGCCAATCGCTATGATTTTTATTATTAGAAGAATCATAAGCATTAATAGCTGTAATAACTTCTAACTTTTTTTCAGTAATTTGTTGATATTTAGAACGCATTTCTTTAAAATAATCATGTCTTTTATCATGAATTACTTTAGTTGCTTCACTGAATTTATGCCAAATTTCTTCACGCATTTCACTGGCAACTGGTCCAATATCTTCTTTCCAAATTTTGTGCAGATCTTGCAGTTCTTTCGATGCAAAATTTACATCAGCTTCATTAGCCAAAGCCTTCGCTTTTTCTATAATCTGTAATTTTTGCTCTAAATTATTTTTAAATTCTATATCTCTAAAATCGTTACTTAAGTTTAATAAGTCGTAAAAACGCTCTACATGATGATGATAAATTTTCCAAGTATCATTATAATACTTTTTTGGTACAGGACCAATAGATCTCCAAGAATCTTGAATATCCTTGAACTTTTTATACATAGTTGTGGCATCTGCCTCCTCTATTAGCTCCTTTAAATCTTCAATAACTTTTACTCTTCTTTCTAAATTAGAGTTTAGTTGTTTGTCAATATCTATGTAGTAAGCGTCTCTGTTCTTTTTATATTCAGATAATAAAGAATTGTATTCTTCTTTAACTGGTAACGTAAACTGAAAATCGATACTATTTCCTCCTTCAGCCAAAAAAACTTTTTTCTTTTCTGCTACAAAGGCTCCAAACTTTTTATTAAAAGCACTTTTAACCTCTTCAACTTGCACTTTTATTTTCTGAACAGGATTATCGCTTATAATTTTTTTAAGACTCGCTACTAATTCCTCAAGAGTAAATTTGGAATAATTTACAGCTGCAACTTTTTCCTCAGCATTTTCTTTAGCGTCATTATTCTCTGAATTTTCTGCTACAGATTTTTCAATTTCATCTACAGCTTCTTTATTTTCATCAATAATTTCAGCGTTCGTTTCTTTTAATTCAGGAGCTTCTTGAACAACCTCAACATCTTTTACTGTTTCTACTTCTGTAGTTTGTGCAACAACTTCTTGTTTACTACTTTCTACGTTATTTTCTGTTTCTGCAGATGTTAACTCGTTTTTGTCTAAATTTTGATTGGCATTATCTAACATATATACAATGTTTAAAGGTCTTAATATAATACTATAATTATATTGTTTGTAAAAATACAGACAACTTATGTCAATCACAAGTTATCATTATAAGTAAATTTTATAATTTATGATTATTGATTCCAAATTCTCCACGATTCTTCTGCTTGCAACTCTAACATTTGCAAACCGTTTTTTGTGGTTGCTTCTTTTTCATTTCCTTTTGATAAAAAAGTAGAGATTGCTGGATTGTAGATTAAGTCGTATAAAATATGGTTTTTTGTGATAAATTGATAAGGAATATTCGGACATTTATCAATATCTGGAAAGGTTCCTAAAGGTGTAGAATTGATAATAATTGTATGTTTCTCCATAACTTCTTTCGTTAAACTGTCGTAAGAAATTTCTTTTTTTCCTTCAGGATTTCTAGAAACAAACTTGTATTTAATATCATTTCTTTTTAAAGCGTAGGCAATTGCTTTGGATGCGCCTCCAGTTCCTAAAATTAAAGCTCTTTTATGATGTTTTTTTAACAACGGAATTAAAGAATTTTCAAACCCAACAACATCTGAATTATACCCTTTTAAATTCCCTCTTTTAGTGAACTTAATCGTGTTTACAGCACCAATTTTTTTAGCAGTTTTATCGATCTTGCTTAAAAATGGAATAATATCTTCTTTATAAGGAATGGTTACATTAATCCCTTTTAAATGCTCATTATCGTCTATAATTGTTGGAAAGTCTTCTATATTTTGTAAATCGAAATTTACATATTTACTTTTTGTAAGTTTTAAATTTTCAAACTTATCCGTAAAATATCCTCTTGAAAATGAATAGGAAATATTTTTCCCCAACAAACCATATAATTTATTTTTTTCTTCTCCTGTCATAATAATCGATTGCTAATATTAATCCTATTCCCAAAAATATAAAGAATAGCGCTAAAACTGTTTCTAAATTTAAAATTTCTGGTATAAATCGTTCGTAATTTTCAACTATTTTATTTCCTTTTGTATCTAAAGAAATTACACCATTATCAGTTACATATATTGTTTTTTTCCAAGGCCAAACAATACCTAAAGAACCTGTTATAAAACCAATAATAACAGCATTTACAATTTTATGATAATGTTTTAAAACATAGCCTAAAAGATGAGAAATAGTCACCAAACCAAATGCAGAACCACTTGTAAAAACAGCGATTATTTTTAAATATCTCATTTTTATAGGATCTGATAACACCTCAAAATTACCAGTAAGTAGATTGCCCATCACATTTAATAAAACGTTTACAGAATCTACCAAAAGCAACACATAATTGCCCAATAATATTAAAATAAAAGAACCAGAAAGTCCAGGCAATGTCATTCCTGTAACACCAATAATTCCACAAATAAATACAAACCAAAGATTATCGTTTTCAATTGCTGGCGTTAAAAAACTAATTCCTAAACCAATACTTGCTCCAACAAGTAACGAAATAAAATTCCTTTTTGTCCAACCTCCAAAATCTTTCCCTATATAATAAATGGAGCCAATGATCATTCCAAAAAACCAGCTCCAAACATAGAGTTCGTAATTTTTCAAAAAATAATCTAAAACTAAAGAAACACTAAAATAGCTGAAGATACTTCCACCCATTACAAGGAAAATAAATTGCGCATTTGTGTAGTGATAAAATTTCTTGAACTCTCCTGCTAATAATAATTTCAGGGCTTTAAGATTCACTTTTTGAAAAGAGTAAATCAACTCCTCATAAAAACCTAAAACAAAAGAAACGGTTCCTCCAGAAACACCAGGAACTTTATTGGCAGCACCCATTGCTAGTCCTTTAAAGAACAATGTTATTTTTTGCGGAAAAGTTCTTTCTTGTAGCATTTACTGCTTTTTAACAGCTAATTTCTCCATCAATAAAATAAGCGCAAAACCAACAATTGCTAAAATAATAGCAGGCATTAATTGAGAATCGCCATCAAAAGAAAAAGGAGAAACGCTTTGTTGGTTAAAAGGCACTTTGAGTCCATGAGAATTTGTTCGCCAAGTTAAGGTTTCTTTCCAAGGCCAAATTTTGTTTAAAGAACCGATTATAAAACCAGTTAAAACTGCTAAAGTGTAATTTTTATAATTGGCAAACAACCATTTTAAAACTTTAGAAAAGGCTAATAAACCCACAACTGCACCTGTCATAAAAATGATAATCGTTTTAAAATCTCTGTTGGTCACAGCATCTAAAATTGGTTTGTAAGCACCTAATAATACCAAAATAAAAGAACCCGAAATTCCTGGTAAAATCATAGCACAAATGGCAATAGCACCTGCAAATAAAATATATAAAGAAGATGAACTTTCAGAAACTAACGGATTTAAAGTAGTGATGTAATAGGCTAAAAATGCGCCTAAAACCAAAATGATTATGGATATAAAATTCCATTTTGTAATTTGCTTTGCGATATAAATAATACTCGCCAATACCAAACCAAAAAAGAAAGACCATAATAAAATAGGCTCATTTTCTAATAGATATTTAATCGCTTTTGCTAAAGAAACAATACTGATAAAAATACCGATAAATAAGGCCAATAGAAAATTACCATTTAATTGTTTCCAAGCCGCTTTAAAACCATCTTTTTTCAATGTTTTAAACAAACCTAGATTTACGTTGCTAATAGAACCTAATAATTCTTCGTAAATACCAGATATAAAAGCAATGGTACCTCCAGAAACTCCAGGAACTACATCTGCTGCACCCATTGCCATTCCTTTCAAACCAATTACTAGATAATCTTTAATTTTTCTACTCATTATCAATTTTTTAAAAAACGAAGATAAAAGAATTTAAAGAAATGATACCAAGATTTTTTTTCATTATTCTTATCTTTGAATTAAACAAAATTCTAAAAATGAAAAATCAACTTATCTTACTGACTCTATTTGCTACTATTTTTTTTGCTTGTAAAAATGATGTAAAAAAAGTTGCTGATAAAGAAACAGATCCCATAGAAGAATCCATTGCAGTTTCTAGTACTAAAATAACACCAATAAGTCATGCAACTGCAGTGATTGAGTTCGATGATACTATGATGTATTTAGATCCAACAGGTGGTTCAGAAGCTTTTAATGATTTTGAAAATGCTCATTATGTTTTAATTACAGACATTCATGGAGATCATATGGACAAAAAAACTTTAGCAGGTTTAGATTTAGAAAGTACTACTATTATTGCTCCAGAAGCTGTTGCAAAACAACTAAAAGATTTAAAAGTAAAAGAAATAATTGTCATCAATAATAATGAAGAGAAAAGTTTCGGCAATTTTAAAGTTGAAGCAATACCTATGTATAATTTAAGAGAAGAAGCTTTAAAGTTTCATCCTAAAGGAAGAGGAAATGGTTATGTTTTAACGATTGATAACGAACGAATTTACTTTTCTGGAGATACAGAAGACATTCCTGAAATGCGCAATTTAAAAAATATCGACAAAGCTTTTGTGTGTATGAATTTACCTTATACAATGACTGTAGAAAGTGCTGCTGATGGTGTTTTAGCTTTTAAACCAACAAAAGTATATCCTTATCATTACAGAGGAACTGAAGGTTTAAGTGATGTTGAAAAGTTTAAAACAATTGTAAACGAAAAAAATACGGATATTGAAGTAGCTCAATGGAACTGGTACCCAAACAGAAAATAATTATTAACTAAAATTAGATATTACATATGAAAAATTTAAAACTGAATACTTTAAAAATAGGAATCTTAACTTGCTGCTTAGCATTATTCTCTTGTACAGAAAATGCAGACAAAACAGCAGTCGCTAATTTATCTCCAAAAAGCGGAAGTAATGTTACTGGAACCTTAACTTTTACAGAAAGTAATGGAAAAGTAATGATGAAAGCAACCATTAAAGGGTTAACACCTGGAGGAACACAAGCCATTCATATTCACGAAAATGGAGATTGTTCTTCTGATGATGGAACCTCTGCTGGAGGACACTGGAATCCATCAGGACATGATCATGGAAAATGGAAAGAAGGAGATTTCCATAGTGGAGATATTGGAAACTTAGAAGCAGATGAAAATGGTGTTGCAACCATAGAAAAAGAAAGCGATTTCTGGGCTATAAATGGCGATGATGAAACTAAAAACATTGTTGGTAAAGGAATTATAGTACATGCAGGAGTGGATGATTTTAAATCTCAACCTTCTGGAGCAGCTGGAGCAAGAGTTGCTTGTGGAGTTATTGAAATAGAGTAATTTTACAAAATATTTAAACTATAGAAAGCCACTAATTTTTTAGTGGCTTTTTTTTTGGTTGATTTTTAAGCTGTTTGAACTTTAATGGTTTAGAATGTTCAAATTTAAATTACTGAAAAAAATAAATTATATTTACGGAACAACAGTAATATAAAAATTATCATATCACGTTTGTTTTATGAGATATGTTTAATAGAAGTTGTTTAATAACGAGTTGGCAAACATTAAAAACTACAAATGAAAATATTATTCAACATTGTAAGATGGATTTTAGGACTTTTTCTTATTTTAGGTTCTTTTGGTGGAATAATGAGTGGAGATGTTTTTTGGGGACTTATTACATTAGCAATTGGACTAATTTTGTTACCACCAATCGGAAAAAAACTATTTAGCAAAAAAAATGAAGAAAAATTATCAGAAAAGTTAACAACAAAAGATATAATTTCTACTTCTTCAAAATCAGTGAGCAAAAACAAAACTGAATTAACAATAGATTTAAACCAAGAAGAACTAATTAAACTTTATAACCAAAACAAGGAAGAAAGAGCTAATGAATTAAAGAACTTTAATTATATACCTGAGCAAATCCAAAGAAAAGGAATCCAATTACTTGAAAGTTTAAACATTTTAAATACAACCAAAAACATTGACACATTAAAAAATAGATTTGATTTTATATCAAAAATGTATGATGACTTTATAAAATCTTCATATAAAAAAAGATATATTTCCGACATTCAAATTGCAGTTGATGAATACAAAACATTATACTATGATAAAATTATAAATGATTTTGAACTACAACTTTTAGTCAGACCACAAAATGAAAATTTAATTGATTATTATTCTGAATGTTTATACAATTGTTTCAATAAGTTTATAAATGAACAGGAAAGTCAAATTAAAAATTTAAAGAAAGAAGATGCTAAAAAAAGAAGAAATGAAAAAATCGTTTCAGTTGCAAATGAAACCATTTCCGAATTCGACAAAAATGGTTCTAATAAGGAAAAATATAAAGAATTTATAAAAATAATTCAGAATAAAAGAGATTCTTTAAGCGAAAACCAATCATTTACGAAGAAATTAGAATGCCAATTAAAGATTGAAAATGATTTTGTAATAAATCCTAAAGACTCATTTTTATTAACACTCCATAATTCCCCAAAAAATATCTTACAAAATGTTTTAAATATTTTGAAAAATGATGAAATTTGGAATAAATCAAAAGAACTTCTTCCTCTTTTTGCAGAACATAATATTAAATGTAAAGAAGTAGAAGAGTATATTTTAAAATATAAACCAATATATTTAGAAAAACTTCAAGAACTAAAAATCAAATCTGAGGAATATCAAAACTCATCAGAAATGGATAAACAAGATATTGAAATTGAATTTAAAGAGAAAATAGTAAATGAACTTTCCGAAAAAGCAGATTGTAGTATTCAAACACTATTCGACTTCAGTAATATTGACATTACAATTGACGATCAACTTATAAAAAAATATGGATTTGATACAATATCCAAATATTTTGGTATTAGTAATTATAAAAATAAAATTATTTCTAATTGGGAGAGAAAAGAGTTTGAAGATTTAATTGAAGCTGATTTAGTTTTTACTTCAAAAGAAATTGAAATTGAAGAAATTCTTAAATATCAAACATTAAAAATTCTTAATAAAATATCTGAAAAAGAAGAAGGGCATTTTAAAAGAAAAAATAAGGCAATAGAATTCATTCAAGAAAATAAAAACCTTCTTAAAAATGTTGGAAAATATATTTCTACCAGAAAAATATTTAAACTTAAACCATTACCGATAGAATTTCAGCATATAAATTTGAACAAAATTTCTGACCATTGGAAATTTATTGAAGAATACACAAAACTAATTTCGGATACTTATCGAATGTCTAAACAAAACGCTGAATTAAGAAGTGAAGATAATTCTTGGATTGAAGGTTTTAGAGTAGATAAGTTTGAAGATTTAAATTCTAACTTTATTTGTCAAAGAGCAAGAAAAGAATGTCAAAAGAATTATTCTAAATCCAATCCACCGAAAATGCCTTTTCATATAGGTTGTAATTGCGAATTAAGACAGGAATTCTAAGAAAAAAGCCTGCGCATAAAATCGAAATATAACAAACAGAAACCTACGAATACTCAAAGGTTCCAAACTCACTATTAATGGTTAACTTTTTAGTTTGGTTCTGATTTTCATCAGAATGAAAAGCCTCTACTCTACCCACAATTTTAGCATCCACATTAAAAGATTTAGAAATTGCAATAATGTCTTCTGCAATTTCTGGAGAAACGTATAGTTCCATTCTGTGTCCACAATTAAAAACTTGATACATTTCTTTCCAATCTGTTTTTGATTGTTCTTGAATCAATTTAAATAAAGGTGGAATTGGAAACATATTGTCTTTTACAATATGCAAATTGTCTACAAAGTGCAAAATTTTAGTTTGTGCACCTCCAGAACAATGAATCATTCCATGCACATTCTCTGAATTGAATTTCGATAAAATTTCTTTGATGATTGGTGCATAGGTTCTTGTTGGCGATAAAACCAATTTACCAGCATCAATAGGCGAATTTTCAACCTCATCTGTTAATTTTGTATTTCCTGAATACACTAATTCTTCTGGAACAGCAGCATCAAAACTTTCTGGATATTTTTCGGCTAAATACTTATGAAAAACATCGTGTCTTGCAGACGTTAATCCATTAGAACCCATTCCTCCATTATATTCAGTTTCGTAACTTGCTTGTCCAAAAGATTCTAAACCAACAATTACGTCTCCAGCTTTAATGTTTGCGTTATCAATAACTTCAGAACGTTTCATTCTTGCAGTTACTGTAGAATCTACAATAATGGTTCTTACCAAATCTCCAACATCTGCAGTTTCTCCTCCTGTTGAATGAATAGTAACTCCAAAACCTTTTAAGTCTTCAATCAGTTCTTCTGTTCCGTTTATAATTGCTGATAAAACTTCACCAGGAATTTTACTTTTATTTCTACCAATTGTAGAGGATAACATGATATTATCTGTGGCTCCAACACACAATAAATCGTCGATATTCATGATTAGTGCATCTTGAGCAATGCCTTTCCATACAGAAATATCGCCAGTTTCTTTCCAATACATATAAGCCAAAGAAGATTTTGTTCCTGCTCCATCTGCATGCATTATTAAACAATAATCTTCATCATTGGTTAAATAATCTGGTACAATTTTACAGAATGCTTTAGGGAATAATCCTTTATCGATATTCTTAATTGCATTGTGTACATCTTCTTTAGATGCTGATACTCCTCTTTGTGCGTAACGTTTTGAAACTTCTTGACTCATGTTGTTGTGTTGTTTGGCAAATTTAGGCTTTTGATTAAAAAAACAGTAGAAAATAAAGTGAAAATATTTTTAAGAAAGTGAACTACTAAAAACGTGGCTTGAATTATGGTAAAAATTTGTGTTTTTTTTTGGTATTGACCACATAGGGACATAGAAAACATAGCCTAAATTGAGGTAAACTTGGGTGGATTTTTCTATGTATAATAAGTTTTATGTTAAAATCTGACTGGTTTTAAAAACCTATCAGGTCTAGAAATGACTTTTATTTGACCACATAGGAACATAGAGAACATAGCCTAAATTGAGGTAAAACTGGGTGGTTTTTCTATTTAATAATTTTGATGAAATAAAGAACCTCACAGGTTTTGAAATCCTGTGAGGTTTAGTAATATCTATTCGCTTATTTTTATAACTGTTCTTTTGAGTTTGCGATATGCGTTAAGGATTGAAACGACATCCTTTTTTGTTTTTCACAAAAAAGATATAGTGGAAAGCCTGTTAAAACGCCCAAATAAAAAATATTATCTTGTAAATAACAGTTCTCTATATTTTGTTAATGGCCACAAATTATCATCGACCATGGTTTCTAATTTATCACAGTGATAACGGATTTCTTCAAAGAATGGTTTTACCTTTTTGCTGTAGGCTTCTGCAGATTTTAAACTTTCTAATTTGTTTGCTTTTCTGCGCTCGTCAATCATTTTTAAAGTTAATGAATTAATTTCTGTGATGTGGTTAGAAATGATCATAATTAACTCGATTTGCTCTTTGGCAATGTTCTTAAAATCGTCTCCAAAAACCTCTTTTAAATTCTTGGTATTTTCTAACAACGTGTTTTGATAATTAATAGCTGTTGGCACAATATGATTTCTGGCAATATCACCTAAAACCCTACTTTCAATTTGCAAACGCTTTGTATACTCCTCTATATCAATTTCATAACGCGCCTCCAACTCCACTCTATTCATCACTTCCATTTCTTCGAAAAGATGAATTGTTTTTTTAGCAACTTTAACTTGTAAAGCTTCTGGTGTGGTTTTGTTATTGCTTAATCCTCGTTTTTTAGCTTCTTTTTCCCAAGCATCTCCATAACCATCGCCTTCGAAACGAATTTTTTTAGAAGCCTTAATATATTCTCTTAAAATATTAAAAATAGCTTCGTCTTTTTTAAGGTTTTTAGTATCGACTAACGTATCAACTTCAATTTTAAATTCCTTTAATTGTTTGGCAACAATAGTGTTTAAAACCGTCATTGGAATTGCACAATTTGCTTTTGAACCCACAGCTCTAAACTCGAACTTATTCCCAGTAAAAGCGAAAGCAGATGTTCTATTTCTGTCTGTATTATCTAATAAAATCTCTGGAATTTTACCAATAATATTCAGTTTTAAATCGGTTTTTTCTTCTGGTGATAATTTTCCTTTCGTTACGTTTTCTAATTCATCTAAAACTGCTGATAATTGAGTTCCTATAAACACAGAAATAATAGCTGGTGGTGCTTCATTTGCGCCCAATCTATAATCGTTACTTGCAGATGCAATGGAAGCCCTTAACAATTCTTCGTTTTCGTAAACCGCTTTTATCGTGTTTATAAAAAAGGTTAAGAATTGTAAATTTTTCATGGGTGTTTTCCCTGGACTTAATAAATTAGTGCCATCTGCAGTAGATAAAGACCAATTATTATGTTTCCCAGAACCATTAATTTCTGCAAATGGTTTTTCGTGAAAAAGTACTTTAAAATGATGACGAGTAGAAACTTTGTGCATCACATCCATTAACAATGCATTATGATCTACAGCTAAATTTGCTTCTTCGAAAATAGGTGCTAATTCAAATTGATTTGGAGCAACTTCATTATGTCTAGTTTTTAAAGGAATGCCCAACAACATACATTCTTGCTCTAAATCTTGCATAAAACTCATGGCTCTTGCAGGAATACTTCCAAAATAATGATCATCTAATTGTTGACCTTTTGCAGAAGTATGCCCTAATAAAGTTCTACCAGTCATTAAAATATCGGGTCTTGAAGTTGCCAAAGCATCATCAATTAAAAAATATTCTTGCTCCCAACCTAAAGTTGCGTTTACTTTACTTGCGTTTTTATCAAAATATTTACAAACAGCTGTTGCATGATTATCGATTGCTTGCAAAGCTCTTAACAAAGGTGTTTTATTATCTAAAGCTTCACCTGTATATGCCACAAAAATTGTTGGAATACATAAAGTTGTTTCATACACAAAAGCTGGCGATGTTGGATCCCAAGCTGTGTAACCTCTTGCTTCAAACGTATTTCTAATACCTCCATTTGGAAAACTAGATGCATCAGGTTCTTGTTGCACTAATTGTTCTCCATCGAATTTCTCCATAGCCAAACCGCCATTTATAGACTCGAAAAAAGCATCGTGTTTTTCTGCTGTTGCTCCTGTTAGTGGCTGAAACCAGTGTGTATAATGAGTGGCTCCTTTAGAAATTGCCCAATCTTTCATGCTTACAGCAACTTGATCTGCAATTTTACGATCTATTTTAGTTCCTTTATCAATAGCATTCATAACACTCTCGTATGCAGCTCTTGTTAAATATTGTTGCATGGCGTATTTATTAAATACGTTTTGCCCAAATAGAACAGACCTTCTTTCTGTTTCTATAATTTTTATAGGTTTTCTATTGAAGGTTTCTTTTAATGCCGAAAATCTAATTGTTGACATAATATGATTATTAAAGGATAAAATTAAACTT
This sequence comes from uncultured Polaribacter sp., assembly GCA_963977615.1. GTDB lineage: Bacteria > Bacteroidota > Bacteroidia > Flavobacteriales > Flavobacteriaceae > Polaribacter. The sequence continues at coordinate 25,623 of CAXBPL010000021.1, forward strand.
ATTGCAAATATACCCCATAAAAATTAGGGATAAAATTATTTTTATATGATTATGGAAATTTTACCCCTCTTTTTTTTGATATGTAAGTAAAATATTTCATTTTTGCAGTATTAATATTACATAATTATCAATTACTATGGCAAAAATTAAATTAGAATACATTTGGTTAGATGGGTATTTTCCAACTCAGAATATGAGAAGTAAAACCAAAGTTGAAGAGCACAAAAACTTTAAAGGAACTGTTGAAGAATTAGGTTTATGGTCTTTTGACGGATCTTCTACAAAACAAGCTTCTGGAGGTGCTTCTGACTGTTTATTAAAACCAGTTGCAATCTATCCAGATCCTGCAAGAATTAATGGGTATTTAGTAATGACAGAAGTTTTAAATGCTGATGGAACTCCACACATTTCTAACGGAAGAGCTACTATAGATGATAATGATGATGATTTCTGGTTCGGTTTTGAACAAGAATATTTTATTATGGATACAAAAACTCAATTGCCTTTAGGTTTCCCTATTGGTGGTTATCCTGCTCCACAAGGAATGTATTATTGTTCTGTTGGTGGTAAAAATACACATGGTAGACTTTTAGTTGAAAAGCATGCAGATTTATGTATTGATGCTGGTTTAAACTTTGAAGGAATTAATCAAGAAGTTGCTTCTGGACAATGGGAATTTCAATTGTTTGCAAAAGGCGCTAAAAAAGCTGGAGACGAAATTTGGGTTGCTCGTTACTTATTAGATAGATTAACAGAACAATATGGTTATTATATTGATTATCATCCAAAACCATTAGGTAAAGATATGGATTGGAATGGTTCTGGTATGCACGCAAATTTCTCTAACGAAGTTTTAAGAACTTGTGGTGATAAAGAAACATATGCTAAAATTTGTGAAGCATTTAGACCAGTTGTAAAAGAACATATTGCTGTTTATGGTGAGTTTAACGACCAACGTTTAACTGGAGATCATGAAACTGCATCAATTAACGATTTTTCTTGGGGTGTTTCTGATAGAGGAGCTTCAATTAGAATACCAATTATAGCTGTTGAGAAAGGTTGGAAAGGTTGGTTAGAAGATAGAAGACCAGCTTCTAATGGAGATCCTTACAAGATTGCAGGTAGAATTATAAAAACTGTAAAATCGGCTAACATTAGCTAAACTTTACAATTTATATATAAAATTTAAAAACTCCGAAGTTTATATTTCGGAGTTTTTTAGTTCTTAGAAGTACATGAATAGCACGAAACTAAAATTATTCTTTTATAAGAACACAATAACATCTATCTTAATTAACTAAACTTTAATCACTTAAAAAACAACTATAATACTTTTGATGTAATGAGCGTAAAAAAACTAATTTTATTAATCATTAATAGCTTAGTAATCTTAGTTGTAATTGCGCTTTCTCTCATTTTTTATTTTGAATTTTCAAAGGTTTTAGATGAACGTATTTTGTATCATTTAAACTCCATAAAAACACTCAAAAAAATTCAAATAGAAAATCTTATTCAAAAAGAATGGAAAACGTTTCATGAATCTGAAGAAATTTTTGTTAATAGCAACAACATTAACTTACCAAATAACAAGTATTTAAAAGCAGGTATTTACGATTTAACCTATTTACATCCCACAAAAAAAACATCTATTGGCCTCATTAAAATTAAGGATAACAATAGAGAATTAAAAGTTATTCCTTATCACAAAATAGAGGAAATCTTATTAGAACGAACAGGAATGGGCAATAGTGGAGAATCTTACATTGTTGGTCATGATTATAGACTTCGTTCTCAATCCAGGTTTTTTCCAGCAAAAACCCCTTATTTAATCGAAGCAAAAACTATTGGTGTTTTAGATGGCATTACAGATAAAGATGGAGAAGGTATTTTTTTTGATTATAGAAAAATTGATGTATACAGTGCCTATAGTTCTCTGAAAATAGATAATTTACATTGGGTTTTATTATCAGAAATTGATGTAGATGAAGTTACGATTCCCTTAAAAGAAATGCGTTTGAAGTTACTTTTTTTAACGCTAATCATCCTAACTTTATCAGTAATTATCTCTTTGTTTTTAACAAGAATCATTACAAATCCTATCAAAAAAATACAAAAGAGCCTTCTTATCATGGCAAAAGGAAATTATAATGAAAAATTAGTTTTAGAGAAAAGTCCTACTGAAATATCTGAAATGTTTAAAGCTTTAGAAAATTTGAGAATTGCCATTGTTGGTGCTGTAGATTTTTCTGTTGATATAGGCAAAATGAACCTTTCATCATCTTACAAACCAAAAAGCGATCATGATTTATTGGGTAGAAGTTTGATAAAAATGCGCGATAAATTAGAGAAGTTCAGAATTGCTGAAAACAAGATAAATATTACAAATAAACGATTGCTAGTAAAACATTTAGAGGATGAAAGAAGAAGATTGGCAAGAGAATTACATGATGGTATTGGCCCTTTATTAACCACCATAAAATTGTATGTTCAGAATCGAGTTGAAGCGAACGAACATAAAGAAAGTTTAAAGGAAATGATCGATTCAACCATTAACGAAATTAGGCAAATGACCAACGTTTTAATGCCAACAAGTATCGATAAATTTGGAATTGGTGCTACTTTAATTAATTATGTAGAAAACATTCAAAAATCTTCTGAAGCTTCCATTCGTTTCGAAGATTTAACAAAAAAAGAAAGTTCTTTAATTACCAAGGAGCAAGAAATAAATATTTTTAGAATTGTTCAAGAACTGATAAATAATTCCATAAAACATTCAAAAGCGACTAAAATAAGAATTTCATTAACGGAGTTTGATAATGTATTGTCTTTGTATTATTTTGATAATGGCATTGGCTTTAATATTCATGAAGTAACATTAGGTTCTGGGATAAAAAACATTAAAGAACGTGTAGAAATTTTTGATGGTACTTTAGAAATTGAATCTACAGAAAACACAATTTTTGAAATTGAAATGCCCATAAAATTATAAATGATGATTAAAATTGTAATCACTGACGACCATGAACTTTTTAGAGTTGGACTCTCTGAATTATTAAAAAAACAAGATGATATTGAGATTGTTGCAGAACTATCTAATGGAAAAGAGTTTTTAGATTTTATTGCGAATAAACCAGCAATAGATATTGTTTTGTTAGATATTACAATGCCATTTGTAGATGGTTTTGAAGTTTTAGATGCATTAACAAAAATTAAAAGTACCATAAAACCAATCATGGTTTCGATGTTTGATGATGGAAACTATATCGCAAAATGTGCAAAAAATGGAGCATATAGTTACTTATTAAAAAACACAGACGAGTTCGAATTATTAAAAGCTATCAGAATTGTAGCAAAAGGAAAAAAATATTTTAATCAAGCTATTTCTGAGAAAATGATCAATTTTATGTCTACTCAGCACACTAGTATTAAGAAACTATCTAATAAAGAATCTGAGATTTTAATTTTAATTGGCAAAGGACTTACCACAAAAGATATTGCCTCTAAATTATTTATCAGCACAAGAACTGTTGAAACTCACAGAGCAAACATTCTAAAAAAATTAGAGGTAAAAAACACTGCTTCACTCATTAAAAAAGCCACAGAAAACAACCTTCTCTAATTGTATATCCGTATAAATACGGATGCAAAATACCGAATTTCTTATAAGCACAAAAACTTGTTTCAAGTTGTATTTTTGGAGTAGCTAATTAATGATAATCAGCTAAACTTAAAATACATTTATCATGAAAAACATACTATTAGTATTCGGATTTATATTTATAGCTTCCTCTTCATTTGCTCAAAAAAAGGACAAGTTAAAAAGTTTTGAAATTAAAAACGCTAAAGTTAGCAAGTATATTTCGCAAAACACTGTAATTACAACAAATAGCACAAAGAGCAACTTAAAAAGTTACCAGTTTAAAAACCATAAAATTTGGGAAAACAAAAAAGAAGATTCTAAAATAATAGCGATTGAACCTTCTAAAAAAGCTAAATTAATGGGACCAAAATACAAGAACTTTAAACATTAATTAAAGTTTCTTTTAAAAACAAAAACTCCGAAATGTAAATTTCGGAGTTTTGCTTTTATAGTTTTTGGTGATTATTATTTATCACTTCCAGGAGGAAATCTAGAAATAATTTCTTTTACAAAAAGATTAATTCTTTCTTCTTTCTTTTCTCTGTTATCCATTTTCAAAGCACCAGTTCCAATTCCTTGCCAAACTAATTCCTTTTTTTCTTTATCAATAAAATCGATAAATAAAGTACCTTCTGTAAATTGAGAAACGTTTACGTTATTGTTCATTCCATTCATCATCCAAGGAGTCCAACCTAAACCCCAACCAAAACCAGCATTGTAATTTTGATTTACATTTACACGTTCTCTAGATTTTGTAAAAAAACTAACCAACATTGTAGGATTTTCAGATTTTGTAAAACCTTGCGCTAAAAGTTCTCTTTCAATGGCTCTTAAAACACGTTTTTTATCTAAATCAGAAATATCTGCTTTGTCAATTCCTGGTTTGTAAAATGCAAATGTTTTTAATTTGCTAAAATCTGCTTGCGTATCGTAATCTGTAGTTACTTTTATAGCACTGCAAGAAGATAACACCAGTGCAAAAACTACAATTATTAATTTAGAGTATTTCATAAAGTTAAATTTTAAAAGGTTTTTATAAAGAATCTGTTTTTAATAAAATTTGGTCGAAAAATAACTTAGAAAAATTATTTTTACATCATAATTAACAACAATAAACATGCCAAAAACACACTAAATAGGTATTGTGTATAAATGATATTTATTGCACCTGTTTTATTTTGAGAACATTACAAATATATCTATTTTCGATTGATATTTAATTTTTGATCTGTCTATGATTTTTATTTCGAAGTATATTGTTCCAAAAGGTTTTAATGGAATTACATTATTCCCTTTTATATTTTTGATTGATAAAAATTTAAAACAAGATTTAATTTTAATTCATCATGAAAAAATTCATTTACAACAGCAAAAAGAAATGTTTATCATCTTCTTTTATCTTTTTTATGGATTAGAATGGTTCATAAAATTGCTAAAATATAAAACCATACACAGTGCTTATTTAAACATAAGTTTTGAGCGAGAAGCGTATCAAAATGAAAATAATATAAACTATTTAAAAACTAGAAAAACTTGGGCATTTTTAAACTATCTATAAAATTTACGTTTCTTCTTTTTTTCTTCGGATGTTTTGCAAACTGTAAAAAACAACAGAAAAATATTGAAATTAAAGAGGCTATTTTAATTCAGAAAAAAGATACAATTCCTAGCTTTCCAAATTACTTGACCAAAGATTATGTTTTAGGAAAATTCGATTATACTAAAAACGATGATTTTATGTTGGTTCCAGAAAGTTTATCAAACAAAAAAATATATGTTAGAAAAGGAGTTTTAGATGCTTTTCTACAAATGGAAATCGCAGCTAAAAAAGAAAACATCAACTTTACTATAATTTCTGGAACCCGTAATTTTGAACATCAAAAGAGAATTTGGAACTACAAATGGAACGAAAAATATAAAAATACTCCAACTGAAAAAAGAGCTTTAAAAATTTTAGAATATAGCTCTATGCCTTCATCATCTAGACATCATTGGGGAACAGATATCGATTTAAATAATTTAAATAATGCTTATTTTTCTTCTGGAAAAGGGTTAAAAGAATACAATTGGTTGCTTAAAAATGCAGCTAAATTTGGTTTTTATCAACCTTATACATCCAAAGAAAATGGAAGAACTGGTTATCATGAAGAAAAATGGCATTGGTCTTACCTCCCACTTTCTAAAATCTATTTAAACTATTATAATCAGCAAATAACCTATAAAGACATCAACGATTTTGAAGGCGCCGAATTTGCTAAAGAAATTGACATCATCAAAAATTATGTGAATGGAATTAGTGTAGAACTGAATAAATAAAAAAATCAACACTTTTCTTTAAAATAAGTATTAAGAATTTGTTAATCATCATTAGTAATTTTTAAGATTATCGTAAATTGCAACTCTAAAATATAACATTTATTACGAATGGAACAAAGTGCACCTTATAAACCGAAACATAAAGTAAGAATCGTAACTGCTGCAGCTCTTTTTGATGGGCATGATGCTGCCATAAATATTATGCGTAGAATTATACAATCTACAGGAGTTGAAGTGATTCATTTAGGACATGACAGATCTGTAGAAGAAGTAGTGAATTGTGCCATTCAAGAAGATGTAAATGCAATTGCAATTACTTCTTATCAAGGAGGACACATGGAATATTTCAAATACATGTTCGATTTATTGAAAGAAAGAGGTGCAAACCACATCAAAATTTTTGGTGGTGGTGGAGGTGTAATTCTTCCTGAAGAAATTAAGGAATTAATGGAATATGGAATTACCAGAATTTATGCTCCAGATGATGGAAGAGCCATGGGTTTACAAGGAATGATAAATGACTTGGTACAAACTTCTGACTTTGCTTTGGGAGACAAATTAGATGTTTCTTTAGAGGATTTAGCAAATAAAAAAATTGGAAGTATTGCCAATTTAATTTCTTCCGCAGAAAATTTCCCAGAAATTGCAAAAGCAACTTTAGATAAAATTCATATTAAAAATAAAGATTCTAAAACACCTGTTTTAGGAATTACTGGAACTGGTGGTTCTGGAAAATCTTCTTTAGTTGATGAATTAGTGAGACGTTTTTTAATTGATTTTCCAGAAAAAACGATCGGTTTAATTTCTGTAGATCCCTCTAAAAGAAAAACGGGTGGCGCACTTTTAGGCGATAGAATTAGAATGAATGCTATTAACAATGATCGTGTTTATATGCGTTCATTAGCAACTCGTCAATCTAATTTGGCATTATCAAAATATGTAAATGAAGCTGTACAAGTTTTAAAAGCAGCAGAATTCGATTTAATTATTTTAGAAACTTCTGGAATTGGGCAATCTGATACAGAAATTATAGAACATTCTGATACTTCTTTATATGTAATGACACCAGAATTTGGTGCAGCAACTCAATTGGAAAAAATTGATATGCTGGATTTTGCGGATTTAGTTGCTATTAATAAATTTGATAAAAGAGGTGCTTTAGATGCTGTAAGAGATGTGAAAAAGCAATATATGCGTAACAATAATTTGTGGCATATTCACATGGATGATATGCCTGTTTATGGCACAATTGCATCTCAATTTAATGATCCAGGAATGAATACTTTGTATAAAAGTATTATGGATAAATTAGTTGAAAAAACTCAAGCAGATTTAAAATCTACGATGGAAATTACCAAAGAAATGTCTGAAAAGATCTTTGTAATTCCACCAGCAAGAGTTCGTTATTTATCTGAAATTGCAGAAAGTAATAGAAGTTATGATGATAAAGTTGATGAACAAGTTTTAGTTGCTCAAAAATTATATGGAATTCATCAAACGATTCTTTCTCTGATTGATGTCTCTTTGAGCGCAGTCGAGACCTCTTTAATAAACAAAGTAGGACTTGATAACGATGAGATCCTGAAACTAGTTCAGGATGACAATCAACAATTTGCTAAATTGTTAATTGCTCAATTCGAAAAAGTAAAAATGAACTTTAACCCTTACAATTGGGAAATCATTTTAAACTGGGCAGAAAAAGTTCAGAAATATAAAGATCCAATTTATACCTTTAAAGTTCGTGATAAAGAAATTAACATAGAAACACATTCTGAATCTTTATCTCACTCTCAAATTCCTAAAATTGCGTTACCAAAATACCAAGCTTGGGGAGATTTATTACGTTGGAACTTACAAGAAAATGTTCCTGGAGAATTCCCTTTTACAGCAGGTTTGTATCCTTTTAAAAGAACTGGTGAAGACCCAACAAGAATGTTTGCTGGTGAAGGTGGCCCAGAAAGAACCAACAGACGTTTTCATTACGTGAGTTTAGGAATGGACGCAAAACGTCTTTCTACAGCTTTTGATTCGGTTACTTTATATGGAAATGATCCTGGTAAAAGACCCGATATTTATGGTAAAATTGGAAATGCAGGTGTTTCTATTTGTTGTTTAGATGATGCTAAAAAATTATATTCTGGTTTTGATTTAAGTCATCATATGACTTCTGTTTCTATGACAATTAATGGCCCAGCACCAATGTTGTTAGGTTTTTTCATGAATGCAGCTATTGATCAGAATTGTGAAAAATATATCAAAGAAAACAATCTTGAAAAAGATGTTGAAGCAAAATTCAACGAAATTTATGAATCAAAAGGTTTAAACAGACCTGTTTATCAAGGGAAATTACCTGAAGGAAATAATGGTTTAGGGTTGATGTTATTAGGTTTAACTGGAGATTTGGTTTTACCTGCTGATGTTTATGCAGAAATTAAAAAAACTACTTTAGCACAAGTTAGAGGAACTGTGCAAGCAGATATTTTAAAGGAAGATCAAGCACAAAATACCTGTATTTTTTCTACAGAATTTGCGTTGAGATTAATGGGAGATGTGCAAGAATATTTCATTGAAAAACAAGTTAGAAACTTTTATTCGGTTTCTATTTCTGGATATCATATTGCAGAAGCTGGTGCAAACCCAATTACGCAATTAGCACTTACTTTATCAAACGGATTTACGTATGTTGAGTATTATTTATCAAGAGGAATGGACATCAATAAATTTGGTCCAAACTTATCGTTTTTCTTTTCAAACGGAATTGATCCTGAATATTCTGTAATTGGTAGAGTTGCTCGTAAAATTTGGGCAAAAGCCATGAAAAATAAATACGGAGCCAATTCTAGAGCGCAAATGTTAAAGTATCATATTCAGACTTCTGGACGTTCTTTACACGCACAAGAAATCGATTTTAATGATATTAGAACTACGTTGCAAGCTCTGTATGCCATTAATGATAATTGTAATTCTTTACACACAAATGCGTATGATGAAGCCATAACTACTCCAACAGAGGAATCTGTTAGAAGAGCAATGGCAATTCAGTTGATTATCAACAAAGAATTAGGATTAACGAAAAATGAAAACCCGATTCAAGGTGCTTTTATTATTGAAGAATTAACAGATTTGGTAGAAAAAGCTGTTTTAGATGAGTTTGATAGAATTACAGAAAGAGGTGGTGTTTTAGGAGCGATGGAAACTATGTATCAGCGTTCTAAAATTCAGGAAGAAAGCATGTATTATGAAACGCTAAAACATAATGGGGAATTCCCAATTATTGGTGTAAATACGTTCTTAAGTTCAAAAGGATCACCTACTGTTCAGCCAGCAGAAGTAATTCGTGCATCTGAAGAAGAAAAGCAATTTCAGATTCAGACAAAAGAATTATTGAACAAAGCAAATCCTAATAAAGTGGTGGAGCAAATTGAAATTTTACAGGAAGCTGCTGTTCAAAATGAGAATTTATTTGAAAAATTAATGGAAGCAACCAAAGTTTGTTCTTTAGGGCAAATTACAGAAGCGTTGTTTAAAGTTGGTGGACAGTATAGGAGAAATATGTAAGCAGACTCTTAATTTTGCTTTGCAAAATTTTAGAGGTCGCTTATCCCGATTTTTATCGGGATCTTTTAGTTGAAATTCTAAATATATATTTTTTGTCTTAATTTTTGACCACATAGAAACATAGGGAACATAGCCATGTTTTGTGTGACATTTTTGCGGGATCTTTTAGTTGAAGTTTGCTATAAACTAAATGGAAATTATTTATTGTAATTGCTGACCACATAGAAACATAGGGAACATAGCTCTTCTTTGTGAATCACTTATGCCGATTTTTATTGGCATCTTAAAACTAAACTCTAAAAATAAAATAATACAAATGTATTAAGTAAGACCTCACAGGTTTAAAAACCTGTGAGGTTTTGTATTCTACAAAGTTTCACTTTGAACTCTCATATTATTCTCTTTACTTGCTTTTCTTCCTTTCAAAAAGAACAGAATAAATAATATCATTACAATTCCTAAGTAAATAGAGAAACCTCCAATTTTCCCACTTAATACCTCAACCATATCTTTATAACCTATTAAATCATAAATTTTGATGATTCTTAAAGCAAAACCAATATTTAAAAGGTAAAAACCTATTTTGAATAATTTATTTGTTGCCATTGCAATTTCAGTTTTCTGATTAAAAATATCCAACATAAATATTTTACTGTTTTTAAATAAATGTTGAGAAACAAATGTGGTTAAACCAATCGCAATTGGTAAATAAATAATGTACGCGATTAACTCTAATGAAGTGTTCATAATTATTGATTTTAATATTAATTTAGTTATTCTTAGTCATTTTTCCTAAGTTGATTTTTTCTCCCTTTGTAAACGTAATTTCTCTTACCATACTCATGTCTTTCCATAAATAATTACTTCCTTTTAATCTTTTTGTTTGCCTTATTCTTCTTTGAAAAGCTTTGTATTCTTTATCTGTAGCTGGTCTTTTCTCTCCTAATTCTCCATATAATTTTACAGCAGGATAATCAGAAAAACTCATTTTAAATAATGATTTAAGCCAAAACCATTTATTACTATTCACTGCTAAAACACAAATGTTTTTATTCGATTTTGAGTTGATATTTAATTTTGTCGAAAACTTTTCAAAATAGAAACCTGTCTGATTTTTATTCAGAAATAAAGAACCAATTGGAGTAATTGTTGGTTGATGATCTTTATCCACAGAAGCAATTGAAACATAAATATTTGATGCAAAAGATTTGCTAAAATGAATTCTTATTTTTTGCCAGTTTTCTTCTAAATTAATTTTCATTTTTATTGATTTTTAAAATGTTTATGAATTAAATTCACTGTATAAATATTGATGAAATGAAGTGAACCAATAATTAATAAAATATAGCTCAATCTTCTTGTTATTTCTAAAATCATTGCTGTTGATGTTTGAATTTCTTTCATAGAATTCAAGCTCCAAACTGCCAAACCTATATTTAATAAATAGTAAGCGATTCTTAATAATTTATTAATTCCGTTTCCAAAATTTATATCATTTGGAAAATAATTTAAGATGTATATTTTACCATTTTGATAGCAAAAGTTACCAACATAAACCACAATCAAACTGGATAAAAGAATATAAAATATGTAGGTAATTTGGTTCATAATTCTTTATTTACAGATTCTAAAATATATGTCCAAAAAACTGAAAGTAAAACAGGAGTTATAAAAAAAGTATAGATCATAAATGATAAATCATAGTTATACTTTTCTATTAAATACCAAGCCAAAAAATAAAATATTACTATAAAAAAATATGTGAATAAGTTGTTTTTTGTTTGCTTACTAAGTCTGTTAAAAAATAAGATTGTCAGTAAAGAAGATAAAACCTGATAGATTCCTAAAACAAAAGCAACATATGCTGCATAATATAAAGATTCGTATTTTATAATTCCCATTAGTAGTAAAAGAAGAAAAGGAATCATAATTATTCTATTAATCCACGCCAATATTTTAATTGTATTTTTCATAGTTTCAGAAATTATTGAAAGTTTATATTCAAATTTTTTTACTTTTTTACCATTTTTGTAAAGTTGCTCAATAGCCAATGTTCATCAGCTCTAATCGATTTTTCTAAAATATTATTAACAGTTGTAGTTACTTTAGATAAATCAGCCAAAACCTTTTTAAACTCCTTCCCTTCTTCAGAATCGTCATTGATATCTTGTAACTCGTTCAAGACTTTTATAACAGGTTCAATTTCCCTTTTCTTACGTTCTTTGGCAATTTGTTTAAACAACTCCCAAATATCTTTAATGGCGATAAAAAACTCTTTTCGTTCGCCAACTACAAATTCTTTTTGAACAATTCCCCAATCAATTAAAGCCCTAACATTCATGTTTACATTTCCTCTAGAAATCTGTAAAGTTTCCATAATATCTTCTGCAGATAAAGGTTTTGTAGAAACTAATAACAAAGCATGTACTTGCGCCATTGTTTTGTTTACGCCCCAATTTGTAGCTAAACTTCCCCAAGTTTGTATGTACTTTAATTTTGCTTCTTGTAATTCCATGCAACAAATATACAATATATTTCTAAACTTTCAATAATTATTGAAAGTAAAATAAATTAAATTTAGCTTTATAAATTACTACAAAAATATTGAGTTAAATTATCTTTGTTAAAACACAAATTTTCATGAAAAAATTACTTTTATTATTTATTGTTGCTGTTGGCTTTTCTTGTTCAAATGATGAAATAATCGATTATACTGCACAAAATGAGGCAGATATTCAAGCATATTTAGCAGAAAATAACATCAATGCTAAAAAAACACTTTCTGGTTTGTATTATGTTATCAATTCTGAAGGAAATGGAGCTTCGCCCAACTTTAGATCGAATGTAACTTTAGGTTATAAAGGATATTTTTTAAACGGAACTACTTTTGATCAATCTACCAACGCAACTTTTAATGTTAGTGGAGTTGTTCCTGGTTTTGGTGAAGCTCTTACCATTTTAAAAACAGGTGGTTCTGGTACTTTTATTTTACCATCTAGATTAGGATATGGAAATAGTGGTTCACGTTCTGGAAGTATTAGAGGTGGAGATGTTATTGTTTTTGATATTAACTTAATTAGTTTTAATTAATCGACTTATAAAAAAGTTGAATTTACTATCTTTCACTAAAATAAATACATATGAAAATTTTAGGAATTGGCTCAAGAATAAATCATACCGAATTTGGTTTGGGAGTTGTAACGAATGTTACAAGCAAACATTATTGGGTAACTTTTATAAAAGATGGTTTAGAAACTATTGCTATTGATAGCGATTTTGAAATTATAGAAGCTGTGGAAGATGAAGTTGATACGATTAGCTTTCACGATGTTGAAAATTCTTTAAAAAAACTTTTGCAAACTTGGAGCGATGTTACAGAAATTTCGCCAATTGCAGATAGATGGAAAAAAGGAACGTTAATTTTAAGACCTGCAGACAGTAATTTAGCTGATAAGGAAATACCTATTGATACTTTTTTCCATAAAATTGTGATGGTTAGAGATAAAGTTAGAGTGATGGAACAAAAAATAAATTCCAGCAAAACTTTAGACGATCAAGATAAAGTTGATTTACAACAATACATTACAAGAATTTACGGGAGTTTAACTACTTTTAATGTGCTGTTTAAAGTAAAATCTGATCAATTTACAGGTTCAAAATCTAAATAAAATTCCTGATTTTACCCAATCTAGTTGAGCACAAGCATTGGAAAGGTGTTTTTTGAAATTTCGAGTAACTTCGAAAAAAGTATTTTCATTGCATCTTTTTAGGTTGATTTTTGTCTATTGATAAAACAACATGGCCAATCAGCTTTTAAAAACAGGATTTTATCATCAATTGAATTTAGGTAAGAAAGCATTATTAAAAAATGATTTTAAAGCTTCTTTTTATCATTTTGAAAATGCGCATGTTCTTGGTCAAAAACATATTATAAGACATACAATTAGTCATTATTATATGTTGATTTTTGGAATAAAAACAAATAGTTTTAAAGAAATTATTGGTCAAGTTTTACGAATTATTGCTGCTCTCCTATTTACATTTATTTGGGTTCCTAAAGGAAATACTGGAGGTTCCAACAGTTCACCAATTAAAATAATGCCTATTAGAACAGCATTAAAAAAATATTTTTAAATTTTTGCATCTTTTTAAAGATTTCACTGTCTATTATATGAACATTAAAAACAACTATCATGAAAAATCAAAATAATTGTACTTGTGGTTGTGCACCTTGCATAAACGACGATTGTAAACAATGCACTTGCGAAAACTGTACCTGTACAAATTGTAATTGCTAAATAAATTGTCTCTTTGAGTGCAGCCGAAATATTTTAGTTTTCGACTGCACTCGAACTGACATTGAGAGAAACTGAATCCAATTTAGTTTTGCGAATTTTTATCAAAATACTTATGACTACTAAACAAGTTTGGACTTCCTATTCAGAAGATTTAAAACGATTTATTATCAGCAAAGTAAAAGATGTTACGATTGCAGATGATATTTTGCAGGATACTTTTATTAAAATTCACACAAAACTGCATACTTTAAAAGACGTCACAAAATTAAAATCCTGGTGTTTTACAGTGGCTCGAAATTCTATTTTAGATTATTGGAAAGCCACCAATCAAACTTTTGAAATTGCCAATTTTGAAACTGAAACGCTTCCTTTAGAAAATTCTCATACAGAAAAAGATTGCTTAAGAAGCATTTTAAAAAGCTTACCTAAAAAATATAGAACTCCTTTGTTTTTATCTGATATAAAAGGATTGAAACAGCAAGAAGTTGCCCATCAATTGCAACAAAGTTTATCAACTACAAAATCTCAAATTCAACGTGCACGAAAATTAATTGCACAAGGTTTTATGGATTGTTGTGGATTTGTAGTTAATGAAGAAGGTAATTTGGTTGGCGAAATTCAAGAAAAAGAAGACTGCAAAGTTTGTAAATAATAGTTTACATCATTTTTTTGCATATATTGTTTGATCATAAAATTATCTATAAAAATAGATTTGTATCAATCAAAACAAAAACTTTAAAACCATTATGAGAAAATTAGCATTTGTAATTTTAATAACAATTAGTTTTATGAGTTGTGAAAAAAATGAAACTTTAGGTGTACAACCTGAAAATGCTAAAGTTCTTGGAGAATGGCAACTCTACAGAAGTGAAAAATTAGAATCTGTAATAGACCAATGGACAGGAACAAGTTGGACTCATGTAGATAAATGGTTTAAAAATATTAGACAAGATTCGCCAATTATTCATGAATTTAAAGAAGATGGAACTTTTTTAGATAAATATGCAGCTGTTGTTGTTGCAAAAGGAACTTGGCAAAAAATAGATAACAATAACTATTCTTTTCAATATTCTGAAGAAAGTAAAACGACTAATACCAATCTTCCAGAAAAAAATTATGTTACTTTTTATTGTGATAATACGTATGCAATAAAATATGAAAATAATACATCCGTAGATTATTACAAAATATTAAATGATACAGAATGTGCTGAATCAATAACATATTATGTACAGGATTAGTAAACAAGAATTTACATTAGCTCCTTTATTCTTGAAATTTTAATTTATTTTTCCAGAGAAATCAGCAAAAAAATAGATTTTGAAAAAATCCATTGAGATTTCTTTTTAGAATCATTGGTTTTATTATTTTATATATCTTAGTTGAAAATATAAATTTCAACAATATGGAACTCAAAAAAGAAGATATTAGCCAAGAAGTATTTGATTTGTATGATGATTATGCTCATAACAAAATGGATCGAAAAGAGTTTCTACAAAAACTCTCTTTGTACGCAGTTGGCGCGATTACTTTACCAGCTTTGTTGAGTTTTATTTCACCCAATTATATAGATTCTATTTTAGTTGATGCAAATGATCCAAGATTAAATTCTGAATTTATTACGTACGATTCTCCAAAAGGTGGAGGAGAAATAAAAGCCTTACTTTCCATTCCAAAAGACGCAAAAAATAAATTACCAGGTATTATTGTGGTTCATGAAAATCGTGGATTAAATCCTTACATAGAAGACGTTGGCAGAAGAGCTGCTTTAGAAGGTTTTGTTACTTTGGCCCCAGATGCATTATCGCCTTTAGGTGGTTATCCAGGAAATGATGATGAAGGAAGATCGATGCAAAGAAAAAGGAATCAAAAGGAAATGTTAGAAGATTTTATTGCTGCTTATGATTACCTTAAAAATCACAAAGATTGTACTGGTAATGTTGGTGTGGTTGGTTTTTGCTTTGGTGGATGGATATCAAATATGATGGCTGTAAGAATCCCTGAATTAGGAGCAGCAGTTCCTTATTATGGAAGACAACCAGAAAGCGAAGATGCAGCTAAAATTAAAGCACCATTATTATTACAATATGGTGAGTTAGATAAAAGAGTTAACGAAGGTTGGCCAGATTTTGAAACCGTTTTAAAAGAAAATAATATAGAACACACAGCACATTTTTATCCAAATGTAAATCATGGTTTTCATAACAATACAACTCCAAGATTTGATAAAGCAGCAGCAGATTTATCTTGGAAAAGAACCA
>CAXBPL010000022.1:0-40680 GCA_963977615.1 uncultured Polaribacter sp.
TGCAACAATTAGTACTACTAGGAGAATTCCTAAAAACTTAAAAAATTTCTTCATTATACGCTTTCAATTTTAGAATACAAATTTATTACTTTTTAAAGGAACTTATTTATTTTGAAGCTAATAATCTAAAATGTGTTTTGATATGGGTGTTAAAGTTTTTTTTAAAATAGATGACAATTTTACCCTAGGTTTATCCATGAGTAAAATTTATCAATTTGAAATCACTAAATATCTTTCTAAACTTTTTAGGCAATTCTTTAAAAATCAATATCTTTTCTTTCGTAAACGGATGAACAAATTCCAAACTAGCAGCATGTAAATACAAACCTTTCCCGTTTAAAATTTTATCTTCTAAAAAATACATTTTATCGCCCAAAATTGGGTTTCCAATCGCTAATAAATGTTTTCTCAATTGGTGTTTTCTGCCTGTTTTTGGCGATAATTTCACCAAATTTAAAAATTCAAAGCGTTCAGATTTTTCAGTTTGTAAAACTTCAAATTTTGTAAATGCTTCTTTTTCATCAACAGAAAAATTGATTTCTCCTTGAGTTTGCATTTTGCCAATAGCAATTGTAAAATAGGTTTTTTGAATCTCTTTGTTTTTAAATAAATCGCCTAATTGCTGAATGGATGCACTCGTTTTTCCAATTAACAAAAGTCCACTTGTTGGGTAATCTAATCTGTGGATTGGTTGTGGTTTTACAGCATCAATTTGATTGCTTTTTTTTAAGTTTTGTGCTAAACCATTTGCAATAGTTACAAATTTATTACCACTGACTAAAATGCCAGCTGGTTTATAAATAATAGCTAAATAATCATCTTCAAATAAAACTTCTAAATCTAATTTTAACCTTTCAAAAGTTGAGGAATTTTCGGATTCAAACAACTCGATTCTTTCTCCTCCAGAAATATATTTTGAGGTGGTTGCTAAAATACCATCAATAAAAATTAACTCTTTTTTGATCGCTTTTTTAATACCAGATTTTGTTGGAATCGTTTTAAATATACCAACTCCGTATTTTTGAAAACGAATTGGTGTTTCTAATTTTTTGGCAATGTGAGTTTCTATAGTATTCAAAAATATAATAAATTAAAAAGAGGCTGTTTAAAAAGTAAATTTATTGTCAACCAAAATTTATTTCAGGTTCTTTATAGTGTTTGATCATCAACACTTTAAGACGCTGAAACAAGTTCAGCATGACAAGATTTAGTATTTTTTAGACAGTCTCTTAAATATTCTAATTATCAGAAGTTTTGTAGCCTTTTGGTCTTTTAGAACGAATTGGTGCTTTTGGCTCTGATTTCATTTTAAATTCATTCAAATTCAATAATCGAAGAGCTTCTTCAACAGCTCTTTCTAATTGAGGGTCTTGACCTGCCAACACTTCTTTTGGTGTTTGGTGCACTTCAATATCTGGAGCAACTCCTTCACCTTCTACAGCCCAATTTCCATCAACATCAAAAAAGCCACCTCTTGGAGCCACCATTCTTCCTCCATCAATAAAAGGAGGTGTATCCCAAGTTCCAACTAAGCCTCCCCAAGTTTTTGTACCCACTAATGGACCTAAATTTTTTTCTTTAAACATGTATGGAAGTAAATCTCCACCTGAACCAGCTCTTTCATTTATAATCATCACTTTTGGCCCCCAAATTCCAGCCATTGGTGTTGTCCAAGGTTTTCTGCTTTCGGTTTTACTATTAAAATAACCAACCACTTCTCTAGACATAATATCGATCATGTAATCTGCAGCAGAACCACCACCATTATTTCTTTCATCAATAATAACTCCTTTTTTATCTTGTTGAGAAAAATAGTATCTATTAAAAGATGTAAAACCAGGATTGCTAGTATTTGGAACATAAACGTACGCTAATTTCCCTTTAGAAAGTTCATCAACTTTTCTTCTATTACTTTCTATCCAATCTATAGAACGCAAATTTCTTTCGCTATAAGTTGGTGTTATTAAAACTGTTCTTGCATCTTTTGTGGATGGTTTATCATTTACTTTTATATAAATTTCTCTTCCAGCAGTTTGCTCTAATAATTTATATGGATTCATTGCTGATGTTAAGGCAACTCCATTAATTTCAATTAAATAATCGCCTTCATTTACATTAATACCAGGAATTCCTAAAGGCGCTTTGATTGTAGGATTCCAACGTTCGCCCTTATAAATTTTAGCAAAACGATAAAATCCGTATTTCTTTTCGAAATCTGCACCTAATAAACCAACAGGAACTCTATCAATATTTGGTAAATCTCCACCAGAAACATACGAATGCCCAATAGCAACTTCACCACTCATAATATCAACAACATAATTTAAATCGCTTCTGTGTTTTACATCATTTATCCAAGGAGAATACCATTCGTAAATGTCATTCCAAGGGGCTCCATGTACATTATCTACGTACAGAAAATCACGCATATATCTCCAACCTTCTTTAAAAATTTGATGTGCTTCTGCTTTGGGATCTACCTTTATTTTGAGATTGGTTTTTAAGGTTTCTTTACCAAGTTTATCAGCTTTAGTGCTTCCTAAACTCCAATTCCCGTTTTTAGAAATTAAGATTGAATTTCTATCATTTGAAGCCGTCATTAAAGAAACTCCTGTAGCAAAAATGGTAGCTTTTTCTTTAGAAACGTCATAACTATGGACTGTTACTCCTGGTGAATTTAAAATAGTTTCTGCTATAAAAATCTTATTTTCTGGGCCTTTTAATAAATCAGTATAATTTCTAGCTGGTAAATCTAAAACAACAGCTCTATCAAATAATCCTTTTTCATCTATAATTGTTTTGTTTTCTTCGGATGATTTTTTGTCTGACTTTTTATCATCTTTCTTGTCTTTTTTATCATCATCAGTTTTCTCTTTTTCCAAAGATTCTTCATCTGTTTTTGGTAAAATAGGAGCTTTATCTTTAGCGTTTAAAACAACTGCATATAATGATCTTGTTACACTTTGGTCATAAGAACTCATGTCTAACCAACCAGTTTGCAAACCATAATCTGTGCTTGCTAATGTGTATATGTATTTTCCTGATGCATCCCAAACAGGTGAAATTGCATCTGCTATTGGATCTGTAATTTGAACAATTTTCTGTGTACTAATTTGATATGCATAAATAGATTTAAAATTATTATTATTTTGTTTTGCATAGGCTATCCAATCGCTATCAGGAGAAAATTTTGGATTCATAGTTCTGTTTGGATGTGCAAAACCATCAGCATCAACTTTAGTAATTTTTTTATTTTCTATATTGATAATCCAAATCACAAAATTAGTATCTGTATAAGCAATATGTTTTCCATCTGAAGACCAATCTGGCTGAAAGTAAAAAGTAGGATTTGGTAATTTTATAAATTCTTGATTATCGCCATTTTGATTTGCCAAGACTAATTCATATTCTCCATTTTTATCAGAAAACCAAGCAACTTTATCGCCTTTTGGAGACCAAATTGGTGAACGATCTGCTACTCCAGAAGAATTTGTTAAGTTTCTCCAAGTTCCGTTTTCTTTAGGAATTGTAAAGATTTCTCCTCGATGTTCAAAGATTGCTCTTTTTCCATTTGGGGAAACATTTGGATTTGTTAAGTTTCTCCCAGTAACATTCATCCATCTTGTTCTAGAGTAATTTAAATCGCCTTTAACAGTAATTACAATTTGATTTGTTTCTTTGGTTTCTGGATTTAAAAAATGCAAATAACTTCCTTGTTCGTAAACAATTCCGTTTTTATTGGCATCAATATTTTTAACATCAAATTTCTTGTGAAATGTAATTTGTGTTTCTGTTTTTGTGTTGATGTTATAAGACCAAATATTTGCTGTGTAATCTCTTTCTGAAATATAATATACATCTCCATTAAACCAAACAGGATTCACGTGTCTTTCTCCATCTTTTTGTGGAGTTTTTATCAATTCTTTTGTTTTTAAATCTACAATCCAAATTGGCATTGCTTGGCCACCTCTATAATTTCTCCATTCAGCATCCCAACTTGTAATTGGTGTGTAGGCAATATATTTATTGTCTTCAGAAATTTCTCCATAAGCAGCTCTTGGAATTTCAAAAGGTTCTGGCATGCCACCTTCAGTAGAAATGGTATAAAATTTATTGGTTTGTGTAGGTTTAGATTCTCTGTTAGATCTGAATAATATTTTTCCATCTGGAGTCCAACCTTGCACAATATCTGCTGCAGAATGATAGGTTAATCTTTTTGGTTCTCCACCAGTTGCAGCAACTAGATAAATATCTGTATTTCCATCATATTCTGCTGTAAAAGCAATCCATTGTCCATCTTTAGAAAATTGTGGATCAGATTCATCACCTTCATCACTTGTTAAACGAATAGCATTACCACCATTTATTGGAACTTTCCATAAATCTGCTCCATAGACAAAAACAACATCAGTATTTGATAAGGTTGGTTGTCTTAAAAGTCTTGTGCCTTGAGAAAAAATTGAATAACTAAAGATTAGAGAAAAAAGAAGGATAGTTTTTTTCATAATAGATGTAGTTTGATTAATTTTTTAAAGATAAAAAAAATCAAATTAAAAATAAGCATGAAAAAAATTAAAGAAAATCTATTTAGCAAATAACTGTCCAATATCTTGAAAAGCTTTAAATTCTAAAGCATTATTTTCTGGATCTTTAAAAAACATCGTTGCTTGTTCACCCACTTTTCCTTTGAAACGAATACAAGGTTCAATTTCAAATTTTGTATTGGCTGCTTTTAATCTTTCAGCTAAAGTATGCCAATCTTCCCACGTTAAAACGACTCCAAAATGAGGTACAGGAACATCAAAACCATCCACAGGATTTGAGATTCTTTGTGGTTTAAAATCTTCTTTTTGATGAAGTACCAATTGATGTCCAAAGAAATTAAAATCTACCCAATTTTCTGTTGATCTCCCTTCAGAACAGTTTAAAATATCTCTGTAAAATGTTCTGCAAGGTTCTAAATTCTGAACAGGAATTGCAATGTGAAAAGGTTGTATCATTTAAAGTAGGTTTAGCTTTTAAGAATTGTTTTTTTTGATTGTTGTTTATCAAAATAAAAATACAAAAAATTATATACGTAACAAATCATCATGAATAAAAGTATAATCTAAAACGTCTTGTATTTTTTTAGAGCTGATAATTTTCCATTGATATACTTCGTTTTCTTCAAATTTTGGTGCTTCAAAATCATTTTTTAGTTTTGCCAGTGTATAAAATTCTCTTCTTGTTGGGTGATGATTTGAACAAGCATTAAAAGTTTCATTCCAGCAATCTTGAGCAATAATTTCTTGAATAATTTCAATACAATCCTCTTTATGAATCATGTTTACAAAACCTTTTGGCTGTGGAATTTTCTTTCCATTTTTAAACCAATTTGCAGGTTGTCTTTCATCACCAAATAAACCAGCAAAACGAATAATTGTTGTCTCGAAAAAAGTGTTTTCTCTAAACAGATTTTCAATTTCTGTAAGTGGTAATTTTAAAACGACATCTTCTTCAGTCATCACTTTATTTAAACTTCCATATACAGAAGTAGAACTTATAAAAATTACTTTTTGAATAGGTGATTCTTGAATTTGAGCAATCAAGTTTTCAAAACCATCTACATTTTTAGAGGTAATGGCTATGATTAAAATATCAGCATTTAAGAAACTATCATATTCTTCGAAATCGCTAATATCAACTATATAAGGTTCAATACCATTCATTTCTAAAAGCTCTAATTTTTCTTCGGATGTTGTAGAACCTTTTACAGCATACCCTTCATTTATAAAAGAAATTGCAAGAGGTTTTCCTAGCCAACCACACCCTAAAATGCTTATTGTATTCATATATAATTGATGTTAATTTTATGGAATTTCAGCAAAGATACAATGCCTTAATTTAAGATTTTGTTAACGTTTGTACTTTTTGTAAATCGTAATTTTGAGATAATTATAAATTAAATAATTCAGTAATTATGAAAAAAATAATACTATCATTATTTGTAGCGGCTTTTGCTTTTTCTACAAATGCACAAATTAAAACACCAGCACCAAGTCCTGCTCAAAAAATTGTACAAACTGTTGGTTTAACAGAGGTTACTTTAGAGTATTCTAGACCAAGTTTAAAAGGAAGAAAAATCTTTGGTGGTTTAGAAGATTATGGAAAAGTTTGGAGAACTGGTGCAAACTCAAACACAACACTTACATTTTCTACAGATTTTATGGTAGATGGAAAAACGTTAAAAGCAGGAACATATGCTTTATATACAATTCCTGGAGAAAAAAGTTGGGATGTAATGTTATATACAGACGCAACAAATTGGGGAGCTCCAGTAAAATGGGATGATGCTAAAGTTGCAGCAAAAGTTACTGTAGATGCAATCGAAATGCCAATGAATATTGAAACGTTTACAATTTCTTTTGATGATTTAACAAACAATTCTGCTGTTATAGGAATTATGTGGGAAAATGTTTATGTGCCTTTTGAGTTTAAAACTCCAACAGAAGAAATGGTTTCTAAGCAAATTACTGCTTTAATGGCTGGACCTTCTGCACAAGACATGTTTGCATCTGCTGTATATTATTTAGAAGCAGATAAAGATATTAAACAAGCACAAACTTGGATTGATAAAGCTGTTGCAATGACTGCTGATGCTCCAAAATTTTGGTTTTTACGTCAGCAATCTTTAATCCATGCAAAAGCAGGAAATAAAAAAGGTGCAATTGCTGCTGCAAAAGAATCTTTAAAACATGCAGAAATAGCTAAAAATGCTGGTTATATAAAAATGAACAAAGCATCTTTAAAAGAATGGGGAGCAATGTAAATTGTAACTTTCTTTAAAATATAAAAATCTCAAGTTTCGGCTTGAGATTTTTTTTTTATGAATTGATTTTAAAAACTAATACTCCAAACCAATAACTTTTCGAACATCATCTAAAGTTTGCATTAAATTTTTAGAGAACTCAAAAGTCATAATATTACTTTCTTTTTTGTTGTTTCTAATTAAATGATTAAAATGTTCAGTTTCGTAACTATAACCAATGGTTTCGTAACCAAAATCGATAGTTTCTTCCTTATTGTTTTTTATGATAGTTACAGTTGAAGGTTCGTGAAATTGTGTATTTATTTTTACGATAGCCTTCTCAAAAGTGAAAATCGCTTCTGTAGGTGTGTTTTCTAATAAAGTGCTCTTTAAATGTGCTTTTGCGTTTTCGTACTCAAAAATCATTGAGCAACTTGAATCTGCTCCGTTTTCAAAAAACGTAGCTTCAGCTTCTATCTTTTTTGGTTTTCCTAAAGTTGATAAAGCAGCAAAAATTGGATAAATACCAATGTCTAACAAACTTCCTCCACCAACTTCTTTTTTAAAAACTCTACTGTCTTCATTATACGTTGGATGAAATCCAAAATCGGCTTTTAATTCTTGTAGCTTTCCGAATTTTTTTTGTTCAATAATTTCTAAAACAAAATTAAAATGAGGAAGAAAATACGTCCATAAAGCTTCCATTAATAACGTGTTGTTTTCTTTGGCAACAGCAATCATTTCTGAAACATCTTGCAAATTCATTGCAAAAGGTTTCTCACATAAAACTGCCTTTTTATGATGTAAACATAAAATAGAATGTTCTTTATGAAAACTATGTGGAGTTGCTATATAAACAGCATCAACATCAGTATCTTTTGCTAACTCTTCATAAGAGTTATAGGCTTTTTTTGCATTGTATTTTTTAGCAAAATCATTGGCATTTTCTTGACTTCTAGAAGCAACTGCTACTAATTCTGCATGCTCTATCGTTGCTAAGTCTGTAGCAAATTTATTGGCTATTTTTCCCAGTCCAATAATTCCCCATTTAATTATTTTCTTTTCCATAATTATTGTTTTAAATCATTTTCTTAATAATCGCTCAGTTTTAACAAATAGCTTAATTAGTTCCAATTGTATCTAAATCCTCAAATTTATCTTTTGTGGGGATAAAAGTTTGTAAAATAATTGCAATTCCCATCACCAAAGCACAACCTAATAAATTGAGCCATAAATAAGGAAGCCAATCTAAAAAGTACACAGTAATAATGATAACTTGAGTAATTAATGCAGCAATAAAAACGGCATTTCCTCTAACATATTTCACAAAAAAGGCCAGTAAGAAAATCCCCAAAACGTTTCCATAAAATATAGAACCAATGATGTTTACTAATTGAATTAAATTGTCAACTAAATTGGCAACACAAGCTACAGAAATAGCAATAATTCCCCAAGCTAATGTGAACCATTTAGATGCTTTTACATAATGCGCTTCGTTCTTTTCTTCTTTTACATTTCGCTTGTACAAATCTATAGCAGTTGTGCTTGCTAGCGCATTTAATTCGGATGCTGTAGATGACATTGCTGCAGATAAAATAACAGCCAATAACAAACCAATTAATCCTCTTGGAAGATTATTTAAAATAAAATGAATAAACACATAATCTTTATCATTCGATTCTATTTTTTCTAACAGATTTTCTTCATCAAGTTTGTCGATAATTACTTTCGATTTTGCTTTAATAGCCAAATCTCTTTCATTTAACTCCTGAATTTGTAATTTTTCATCAACTTGAAATCCATCTAAAAAAAGTGCTTTTTTACTATTTTCTATGTTGATGTGTTCTTGCTCTAAAGCTTTATATTCCTCAACATATTTCGATTTTTGAACCTCAATATTTGCACCAGGATTAAAGTTTAATGGCGATGGATTAAATTGATAAAACACAAAAACCATCACACCAATCAACAGAATAAAAAACTGCATTGGTACTTTTAAAAGTCCGTTAAAAATTAAACCTAACTGACTTTCTCTCACAGATTTTCCAGATAAATAACGTTGCACTTGACTTTGATCTGTCCCAAAATAAGACAACATTAAAAATGTTCCCCCTAAAATTCCTGTCCAAACTGTGTATCTATTACTCAAATCGAAAGAAAAATCTAAAACTTCCATTTTATTACTGGCTCCAGCAATTTCAAGCGCATTTGTAAACGTAATATTTTCAGGAAGCTGACTCATAATCATAAAAAATGCAATGAGCATTCCAATAAAAATGATAATCATTTGTTGTTTCTGGGTAACATTTACAGCTTTTGTTCCTCCAGAAACTGTGTAGATAATTACCAAAAACCCGATGATAATATTCAAGGTCATTAAATCCCAACCCAACACTGCACTTAAAATAATTGCAGGCGCAAAAATGGTAATTCCAGCAGCCAAACCACGTTGAATTAAAAATAAAATGGCAGCTAAACTTCTGGTTTTTAAATCGAATCTGCCTTCCAAAAACTCGTAGGCTGTGTAGACTTTTAATTTATGATAAATAGGTATAAAAACCACGCAAATAATAACCATGGCAATTGGCAAACCAAAATAGAATTGCACAAAACCCATTCCACTATGAAACGCTTGTCCTGGAGTAGATAAAAACGTGATAGCACTAGCTTGAGTAGCCATTACAGATAATCCAATCGTCCACCATTTTGAGTCACTTCCGCCTTTAATATAGTCAGTTACGTTGCTGTTTTTACGAGTAACATAGGTTCCATAACCCACAATAAAAAGTAAGGTTGCAGATAAAATTATCCAATCTACAAGGTGTAATTTGCTTTCTATTTCCATCCTTTAAACTGTAAAATAATTGGTGATAAAATAAAATGCGATGATGTAAATAACATTGGCGACTAAAACCAATGTGTATTCTTTTTTCCAAGTATATTTTTCTTGTTTCATTTTATAATATTTTAATTTGGAGCTATTTCCTGCTTTCAACACTCGCTTTTTTTGTTCAGAAAAAGAACAAAAAAGAGCTCAAACAGATGTTTCAATCAGGGCTAAACTTATTTATTTTAGATAGTTATTTTAAAAAGCGAATTATTCCTTTATCTATAATCAGAAAAAACATTTTATTACAAACCACAAACTATCTACTCTTAACAGATAACATGTTTGCAAACAATTTATAAGCGCCAGAAACACCTGCAGGCAATTCTCTAAAGAAACTTAAACCTGTGTAGATGTAATTTCCTTTGCCATATTTTGCAATTAGTAAACTTCCGTTTTTTGGTAATTCTCCTTTATCATACATAGAAAGTAAAGGCGTAAAATTTGGATCCCAAGCATTTGGGAAATACAAACCTCTTTCTTGTACCCAATCTTTAAAATCTTCGTCAGTAATTTTATTCGGATAATTTAATAATTGGTGATTGCTATCTAAAATAGTTACGTCTGCAAATTCGTCTGTAACTCGATCTCTAGAAAGGCTTAATTTATAAGGAGATCCAACATCAACACCTCTGTTTGTGTTGTATTGAACAATCATATTACCACCTTTTTCAACATACTCTAACAAATATTTTTGTTTGAATTTTAGCTCTTTAACCACATTATAAGCTCTAATTCCTAAAACAATGGCATCATAACTTTTTAAATTGTCTTCATTAATATCAGCAGGATTTATTTCATCAACAGTATACCCAATTTGACGTAAACTTTCAGGAACAGCATCTCCAGCACCTTTTATATAGCCAATTTTATCACCCGCTTTTTTAATATTTAAACGAACAACTTTTGCTTCAGAATTTAATAAAATACGTTGTTTAGGAATGTGGCTGTAGTTTATTTCAACCAATTCTTTCGTGAATTCTTTTCCATTGTAAGTTGCAATCACTTCCATTTTTCCAACAGAAGCATCTCTTGGAGGAGACACCATAAACTCAACAGTTTCTTCGTCGTTTTTTTGTTCGATATTAAAAGCAATTTCATTTGGTGAAACTTGCCAATTTTCGGGAAGTTTTAAAGTTACTTTACCAGATATGAAATTTGCACCAGCTTTAACAGTAACACTAATTTTTTTCTGATTTTCATTTGAAAAAATAAAAACCTTGTCATCTAATTTTGTGGTAATTAAAGGTAGAATTTCAAAAGGTTCGTAAATTTCTCCTTGATCACTTTCAGCATATTTTCTAACGATATTTTTAGTGAAGGTAATTGGGATATTTCCAATCACTAAATTAAAATCTATTTTTGCTGGACTTGGCGTTTCTGGTTTTCCTATTAACAAAGGATCATCAACAGTATACATGCCTAATTTAGCAGGTTTTCTTAACCAATAAGGGTCAGAATATTCATCAACAGAAAGCTTGATGTTTTGTGTAAAATTAATTTCTTGATTGTTTTTAATAGCTTGTTGTTTAACAAAGGTTTCACCATCAATTGTAGAAGTTATGGAAGCCAAAGTCATAGTAACATCACTTCTGTTTAAAACTTCAAAATCAACTTTTATGTTAGAATTTGGAGTTCCTTTGTTGCTTTCTGCAGAAGCTTCTAAATACAAACCAGCAGACGCTTCAATAATTTCTAAAATTTGTTTTTTCTTTAGATTTTTCCAATGTTCATCCTCTAATAATTCTATTTTTTGATACGCTTCTAATAATTTAGCAATATGTTTAGACGGATTTCTAAAATCGAAATTCTCTTCAATATCATATAAAATATCGCCAATTTTTCCACCACCATTTATACGATTCCAAGTAGTATTGATGCCTGAAAAAATATCTTTTTTATCTTGTAAAGAATCACCTTTTAAAAATTTTAAATATTCGTTTTGCGAACCTCTAGCTGAAACTCGTCCAAAACCTTGAGACAAATGTTGGCTGCTTGCAATAGAAGCCATTTCGTTATTTGAAAGTCCTTTTTGTGGATAATATTCCCCAATATCAAATTTCATTAAACCTTTTGAAGCTGCTTCAAAAGCTGCATTGTCTTTATAAAACCAAGAAGATGCATTGTAAAATAAACGTTTTGGTTGCCAAATACTGGTGTTTTTTAATTGAGGAGTAAATTGTGTACTATCATTTGCTAACTCAAAAGCCTCCACACTTAACATAGCAGAACTTGTATGATGCCCATGTGTGGTTCCTGGAGTTTCGTGATTAAATCTGTTGATAATCACATCTGGTTTAAAGGTTCTAATTGCCCAAACAACATCACTCAAAACCTTTTCTTTGTTCCAAATTTCTAGAGTTTCATCTGGGTGTTTTGAATAGCCAAAGTCGTTTGCTCTTGTAAAAAATTGTTCACCACCATCAATATTTCTGGCAGCTAATAATTCTTGAGTTCTTATAACACCTAGTAATTCTCTAATTTCTGACCCAATTAAATTTTGTCCTCCATCTCCTCTTGTTAATGATAAATAGCCAGTTCTTGCTTTTATAGTATTTGCTAAATAAGCAATTAATCGCGTATTTTCATCATCTGGATGAGCAGCAATATACAATGCAGTTCCTAAAAAATTAAGTTTCTGAATTTTTTCGTAAATCTCGTTTGAGGTTAATTTTTGAGGTTTTTGTGCAAAAATTGATGTTGAAATCAGCAAAAAAGCTGAAATTGTAAGTAAACTATTCTTCATTTTTATTGTTTGATAACGAACAAATGTACTTTATTTTATCAGTAAAAAGGAAGGTCTTAACATTTTTATAACGTTTTAGAGTTCATCAACAAAATGCTGATAACCTGTTAATAAATTAATTTTCAGAATCACATATTAACATTATATTTGTAACACTAATTAAGAAAATAACTAAATGAAATTTATTGTATCGAGTTCGCAACTGTTAAAACAATTACAGGTTTTAGGTGGCGTAATAAATAGCAACAATACCTTACCAATTTTAGACAATTTTTTGTTTGAATTATCAGAAAATCAATTAAAAGTTTCAGCATCAGATTTAGAGACCACAATGAGTTCTGTAGTAGATGTAGAAAGTGATAGTACTGGTTCTATAGCTGTTTCTGCACGTTTGTTGTTAGATACTTTAAAGACGTTTCCAAACCAACCATTAACATTTAAAACGGAAGGTGATAACACCATTGAAATAAGTTCTGATCAAGGAAAATATGATATGGCTTATTTTGGAGGTGATGAATTCCCAAAAGCGGTTTCTTTACCAAGTCCAAGTAAAACAATTGTGCCTGCACATATTTTAGGAACTGCGATTTCTAAAACTATTTTTGCTGCAGGAAATGACGATTTACGCCCAGTAATGAGTGGAGTGTTTTTTCAGTTTAGTTCACAAAGCTTAACTTTTGTAGCTACTGATGCTCATAAATTGGTAAAATATTCTAGAACAGATGTTACTGCAGATCAAACTGCAGAATTTATAATGCCAAAGAAACCTTTAAACTTATTAAAAGGAATTTTAGGAGGTTCTGAAAGCGAAGTTACTATTGAATATAATGATGCTAATGCAAAATTTACATTCGATAATGTAGTTTTAGTGTGTAGATTAATTGATGGAAAATATCCAAATTACGAAGCTGTAATTCCAAAAGAGAATCCAAATAAATTAACGGTTGATAGAGCTTCTTTCTTAAACTCTGTAAGACGTGTTTCTATTTTCTCTAGCAAAACTACGCATCAAATAAGATTAAAAATGGCAGGAACAGAATTAAATATTTCTGCTGAAGATTTAGATTTTGCTAACAAAGCAGACGAACGTTTAAGTTGCGATTATCAAGGAGATGATATGCAAATTGGCTTTAACTCTCGTTTTTTAAGTGAAATGTTAAACAATTTAAGCTCAAATGAAGTTTTAATTGAAATGTCTTTACCAAATAGAGCAGGAATTTTAACACCTATTGATGGAACTGATGAAGGTGAACAAGTTACAATGTTGGTAATGCCAGTAATGTTGAATAACTAATTAGATTCAAGTTTTGAATCAAAATATAAGAAAAGCCACAATTTAAAAATTGTGGCTTTTTGTTTGGTAAATAGTTAATAAAGAACGAAAAATTTAAATTTAAATTACGAGTGAAATATCTAATTTAAAAACTTTTTTCTTTTGATAAAGAAAACAAATTATCGTTTCTTGTAAATAGTTTAATTGATTAAAATAAGTATTTTTTATGAATCATAATTTTGATGTTGTTATTGTTGGTGGAGGTACAGCTGGCCTAATTTTAGCAAGAGAGTTAGGTAAAAGCAAAAGAAAAGTATTGCTTTTAGATAGAAAAAAAGAGTTGTTAGAGTTTTCTTTTAATACCCTAGCTAGCTTTATTGATTTAGATAAATTTGGTTTAACCCACAATGTTGTAGCACAAGATATTGATACTATTTCTTTCCATTCTAAAAGAATGAGACGAAAAATAAAATCTAATTTATATGTGTTAGATAAAAAACAAGTGCATATAGAATTATTGAATGCTATAGATACCGATTTTGTAACGATTAAAACTGGCGTAAACATAAAAACGATAGAAACTGATGAACTTAACAATTACACATCAGTAACTGATCAACATAAAGAAAAATACACAGGTAAAATATTTGTGGATGCTTCAGGCACCAATGCAGTTATTAGTAAAGAAGTAGGTTTGCGTGCCAAAAAAGTAAAACTAGCAACAGGTGTAGAGTATAATGTTAAGTATATTGGGAAACCAAATGAGATACACCTTTTAATGGGTAAAGTGTATCAAGGAGGTTATGGTTGGATTTTTCCTTTAAAGAATGAAAGAGCCATTATTGGTTTTGGTACTTTCGATGATGAAGTTGTTAAAGATTTAAAAAATCGTTTGCATAAAATTTTAGAAATCCCTAAAATTAAAAAACTAGTTATTAAAGATAATGATAAGGTAGAAGGAGCAAGTATTCCTATAACACCTGTTTTAGAAAAATTTGTTTTAAATAATTTAGTGTGTGTTGGAGATAGTGTTTCTCAAGTAAACCCAATTGTTGGCGAAGGTTATAAATTTATTTTTGAAGCGGCTTTAATGGCAAATAAAGCTATAGAGAAATCTTTAGAAAAAGATGATGTAAGCTATTTAAATGAGTATGAATTAGAGTGGAAAAACAGATTTTCTGCAAACTATAATAGATCTAAAAAAACGCAAGAACGTTTCTTTAAATATTCTCAAAATAATCTTTTGATGGATTATGCTTTGCTACTTTCTAAATTTGTTACTGATAAAAGAGCTATAATATCACTCTCAGGAGAATATGGTTTAGAAAATAGTTAACGTGGTTATAAGAGACTAAAACACGCAAAATTGATACATCAATTTAAAAAAGAATATTTTTTTTGTAACAATTTTAACATAATGAACACTAATAAGATATTTTAATAGTATTTTAGAAATTACCTAAAAACCTTTAAAACGAAATTTTTATATTTGTAAATCAACTAAACTTTAAAACCAATGGAAAATCAAGCAAACAGTAAAAGTATTATTTTAAATTACGGATTGTATTTAAGTATTATAACCATTTTTATAAGTCTTATTAAATACGCTACAGGAAACCTTTATGTTACAGAGTTTTATTCAGGTATTGCTGGTATTATATTATTAATCGTTTTTGTAGTTTTAGGAATAAAAAAATATAAAAGCGCTAATGGTGGTTTTTTAACCTTTGGGCAAGGGGTTAAAATAGGAATAGGTGTTGCTATGATTGCAACAATTATAATTATAATTTATTACGTGTTGCTTTCAACTGTCATAGAGCCAGATTTTGTTGCAAATACTATTGAAGCGCAAAAAACGATGTTTGCAGATACTTTTGGGATGACTGAAGGGCAAATTGAAGAAGCAACTAAAAACTCTGAAGAGAACTTTTTCTTAAGTATGTTTGGAGGTATTTTAATATGGAATTTATTTGTAGGTGGAGTTACAGCTTTAATTGCATCAGCTGCAATGAAAAAATCTGAAGAAGAAACTTACTAAATTTCAAACTTCAACGTTCAATAATTCATAAAATCGTAACTTTGAACTTTGGTTTTATAATATTGAATGAACACTATGGAAATTTCGGTAGTTATACCACTTCTTAACGAAGAAGAATCTTTACAAGAATTACACGATTGGATTGCAAAAGTTATGCAATCCAATCGTTATTTATATGAAATTATTTTTATTGATGATGGCAGCACAGACACTTCCTGGCAAGTTATCGAACAATTATCAGCCAAATATACTGCTGTAAAAGGAATTCGTTTTCAAAGAAATTACGGAAAAAGTCAAGCTTTAGATGCTGGTTTTGAACTAGCAAAAGGCAAGGTTGTTATTACTATGGATGCAGATCTGCAAGACAATCCAGAAGAAATTCCTGAACTATACAATTTAATTATCAAAGAAGATTTCGACCTTATTTCTGGTTGGAAAAAGAAACGATATGATAATGTAGTTACTAAAAATATACCTTCAAAATTATTTAATGCTGCTGCAAGAAAAACTTCTGGTTTAAAATTGCACGATTTTAATTGTGGCTTAAAAGCTTATAAAAACGAAGTTATAAAAGCAGTAAAAGTAAGTGGAGAAATGCACAGATATATTCCTGTTTTAGCCAAAAACGAAGGTTTTAATAAAATAGGAGAGAAGGTTGTGCAACATCAAGCAAGAAAATATGGCGAAACCAAGTTTGGAATCGATCGTTTTATAAACGGTTTTTTAGATTTGATAACCATTTCTTTTTTATCAAAATTTGGTAGAAGACCTATGCACATTTTTGGACTTTGGGGCACATTAATGTTTTTATTCGGAACTACGTTAGCATTTTATATTGGTGCAGTTAAACTTTACAAACTTTTTAACGGAGTTAAAACAATTTTAGTAACCAATAATCCTTGGTTTTATATTGCATTAACTTCCATGATTTTAGGAACATTACTTTTTTTAGCAGGATTTTTAGGCGAATTAATTATAAAAATGAAACCAGACGAAAAACACTATTCAATAAAGGAAAAACTCAATTTCTAATCTGTATATTTGTATTTCAATTAACTTTTTTTATTACCTATGAAAGATATTTTAGACAAAGCAAAACAATGGTTAACTGCTACTTTCGATGCTGAAACGCAGACAGAAATCCAAGATTTAATCAACAATAATCCAAACGATTTAGCAGACAGATTCTATAAAAATATGGAATTTGGAACTGGTGGAATGCGTGGAATTATGGGTGCAGGAACTAACAGAATTAATAAATATACGTTAGGAAGAGCAACGCAAGGTTTGTCTAATTATTTAATTGATAATGTAAAAAAAGAACAATTAAGTGTTGTAATTGCTTTCGATTGTAGACATAATAGTAAAAAGTTTGCCAAAGTTGTGGCAGATGTTTTATCAGCAAATAATATAAAAGTTTTCTTGTTTGAAGATTTACGAGCAACTCCAGAATTGTCATTTGCAGTTCGTCATTTAAATTGCGATGCAGGAATTGTTTTAACAGCTTCTCATAATCCACCAGAATATAATGGTTACAAGGTATATTGGGCAGATGGAGGACAAATTGTTCCACCTCATGATAGTGGAATTATTGGAAACGTAAATGCGTTAGATTTTTCTGAAATTAAGTTTGATGCAAATGAAGACCTAATTGAAACGATTGGAAAAGAAGTGGATGCTGTTTTTATAAAAGATTCTGTAAAAAATGGTTCATTGTATGATAAAATTGATCGTAAAAATTTAAAAATTGTTTTTACATCTTTGCATGGAACTTCTATTGTTTCTGTGCCAGATGCATTAAAAAAAGCGGGTTATACAGATGTTCATATTGTTGAAGAGCAAAGAGAACCAAATGGAGATTTCCCAACAGTAAAATCGCCAAATCCTGAAGAGCCAGAAGCTTTAAAAATGGCTACAGATTTAGCAAATAAAATTGATGCAGATATTGTAATTGGAACAGATCCTGATTGTGATAGATTAGGAGTTGCTGTAAGAGATTTAGAAGGCAACATGAAGTTGATGAATGGAAACCAAACGATGGTTGTCATGACGAAATTTCTACTTAAAAAGTGGAAAGACGAAGGCAAGCTGAATGGTAAACAATTTGTGGGTTCTACAATTGTATCAACTGAATTAGTAAACGATGTTGTTGCAAGTTATAATGTTGATACCAAAGTTGGTTTGACAGGGTTTAAATGGATTGCAAAAATGGTTAGAGATTTTCCTGAACTCGATTTTATTGGTGGAGGTGAAGAAAGTTTCGGTTATATGGTTGGTGATTTTGTAAGAGATAAAGATGCAGTTACTGCAACACTTTTAGCTTGTGAAGTTGCTGCTTTAGCAAAGCAAAATGGCAGTTCTTTTTACCAAGAATTACTAAATATTTATGTTGATGAAAGTTTCTATAAAGAACACTTAATTTCAATTACCAAAAAAGGAATGGATGGAGCTGCAGAAATTCAGCAAATGTTAAGTGATATGCGTAAGAATCCAATTACAGAAATTGATGGAGAAAAAATAGAATCACTTTGTGATTATGATGCATCAACAAAGAAAAACTTAATTACTGGTGAAGTTACTAAAATCGATTTACCAAAGTCGAATGTGTTAATTTATCAAACTAAATCTGGCACAAGAATCGCTGCAAGACCAAGTGGAACAGAACCAAAAATAAAATTTTATTTTAGCGTAAATGCTCCTTTGGATACTACAAAAAATGCAGTAGAAGTAGAAGCTAAATTGGATGCTAAAATTCAACGAATT
The DNA here is from genome assembly GCA_963977615.1 of uncultured Polaribacter sp. Classification (GTDB taxonomy): domain Bacteria; phylum Bacteroidota; class Bacteroidia; order Flavobacteriales; family Flavobacteriaceae; genus Polaribacter. The sequence goes on from CAXBPL010000022.1 coordinate 18,495, forward strand.
ATTAAAGAGATGAAGTTGAATTAATGAGTTATTTTAAAGATATTTTAAAGTACGAAAAGAAGTATAGAAAATTTACAGTACTAAACATAGTATTTAATATTTTCTATGCTCTTTTTAATGTTTTATCAGTTTTGGCTTTTATTCCTGTTCTAAATATTTTATTTGGTAAAGAAAAAAAAGTTATTGTAAAACCTATTTATGAAGGTATTACTAGCTTGGGTAGTTATGCAGAAAATAGTTTTAATTACTTTATTTATCAAAAAATATTAAATGATGGTGAAATTAACGTTTTGCTTTTCATTTGCGTTTTATCACTTTCACTTTTCTTTTTTAAGAATTTTTTTAGATACTTAGCATCTTATTCAATTACTTTTTTAAGAACGGGAGTTGTAAAGGATTTACGAGATAAATTGTATCATAAAATTGTAGAATTACCTGTTGCGTATTTCACAGAAAAAAGAAAAGGAGATATTATTGCAAGAATGACTTCTGATGTACAAGAGGTAGAAAATTCAATTTTAACTTCAATAGAAGTTATTGTTAGAGAACCATTAACGGTTATTATATCAATATCAATTATGCTATTTATGAGCGTAAAATTAACGCTTTTTGTGTTTATTTTATTGCCAGTTTCTGGGTTTATAATCTCATCAATCAGTAAAAAGTTAAAAGCAAATTCTGTTAAAGCTCAAAAAGAAACAGGGAATTTTTTATCTTTTATTGAAGAAACATTAACAGGTTTAAGAATCATTAAAGGATTTAATGCAGAAAATGTTATAGAAAAAAAGTTTAATAACTCTACATTTAGTTTCCGCCAATTAATGACGAATGTTTTTCACAGACAAACATTAGCATCACCAATGAGCGAGTTTTTAGGTTCTGCAACAATTATTGCTATACTTTGGTATGGAGGAGTAGAGGTTATAAATAAAACTAGTGCTTTAGATTCTAGTAAGTTTTTAGGATATATTCTTTTGTTCTACACAGTTTTGAATCCTATTAAATTAATTACAACAACATTTTATAACATTCAAAAAGGAGAAGCTTCTGCAGAAAGAATTATGCAAGTTTTAAATACTGAAAACAGTATTAAAGACAAGCCTAATGCAATTGTAAAAACTAATTTTGAAAATGAAATTGAGTTTAAAAACATCTCTTTTAAATATAAAGATGATTATGTTTTAAAAGACTTTTCTCTAACAATTAAAAAAGGGGAAACTGTTGCTTTGGTTGGGCAATCTGGAAGTGGGAAATCGACTTTAGCGAATTTAATTACTCGTTTTTACGATGTAAATAAAGGAACTATTTTAATCGATGGAAAAAACATTAAAGACGTTACAAAAAAATCTTTGAGAGATTTAATGGGTATTGTTTCTCAAGATTCTATTTTGTTTAACGACACAATTGCAAACAATATAAAATTAGGTACTCAAAATGCAACATATGAAGCTGTTTTAGAGGCTTCAGAAATTGCAAATGCCAATGAGTTTATCCAAAATTTACCAGAAAAATTCGAAACTAATATTGGTGATGGTGGAGGAACACTTTCAGGAGGACAAAAACAACGATTATCGATTGCAAGAGCTGTTTTAAAGAATCCACCAATTATGGTTTTAGATGAAGCAACATCTGCTTTAGATACAGAATCTGAACAATTAGTGCAAGTAGCTTTAGAAAAAATGATGCAAAACAGGACTTCTCTAGTGATTGCTCACAGACTTTCTACCATTCAAAAAGCAGATAAAATTGTGGTTATGAAAAAAGGAAAAATTGTAGAACAAGGAAAACACGAGGAATTATTAGCTAAAAAAGGTGAATATTTTAAGTTGGTAACCATGCAAAGTTTGAGCTAAAATGAATAGATTAGATACAAGATTAAAAAACTTTAGAAAAAACTCTTTTAAAACTCAAAAAAGTATTTTTCTTTTTGGATTATTTTTTGCGTTTGCAATTACCCTAAAGGAGGTTACCAACCTTTCTTATAATAACTTTCAAATATTTTATTTTGGCTCTACTGATTTTTGGAATGACATAAATCCGTATTCAAATTGGCTTCATTTAAGTAAGCGAAATGTCCCTTTGGATATATTCCTATACTTACCAGTTTTTTCTATATTATTCACACCTTTTACTTTTTTACCAATGTGGTTAGGTGCGTTTTTTTGGAATTTTTTCACCTACTCTTTATTCTATTTTTCTATTTTTCAACTGCCAGAAAAATTTCTATTTAAAGATAAAAAGTTTATCTTTTTTATCTCATGCTTACTGCTTTTTGCAACTATGTTATCTATGCAATTTAATCCAGTCATAGCCGCTATATTTCTTTTAGCATTTAGTTATTTTGAAAAAGATAAACCATATATAGCACTCTTGCTTATTCTACTTTCTGGATTCACTAAAGTTTACGGAATCTTTCAATTATCAATGCTTATTTTTTATCCGAAATTTTGGAAAAATGTAGGATTTACACTCATCATCGGAATCTTATTATTTTTTTTACCACTCGTCCATTTAGATTTTTCGGAGCTACTTCCCTATTATCAATCTTGGGTAGAAACAATTGCGGGACACTCCAGATTACAAGACTTTTATAGTGTTTATAGAGCTATTTATACATTTTTTCCAGAAATCAATAAATCCGCCTCCATAATTTCTTTGATGGTATTATTAATGTTATTTTTTGCAGGCTTAGCCTATATAAAAAAAATTAAAAAGTCATTCTCTTTAAGGGCTCAATATTTAGGTATATTAATGGGTTATACTATATTATTTGGATTAGGCTCAGAATTACATACTTACGTAATAGCTATGGTTGGCTATGCAATTTGGTATTTATATAGTGAAAAATCAAAATTTAATACCGTTTTACTTTGGATTAATTTCTTCCTTTTAGTGATTTTTCCGATAGATATTTTTTGTCCAGTTGTAATTTCAAAATTTGTTTTAGGCAAACTAAATCTGGGAGTACTCGTATTTTTTATAACTTGGATCAGTATGGTTTATAAGACATTTAGCTCTCAAAAAGTTGATTATACAGAACCAAAAGCATAATTTCATAAATATGATTTCACAAACAAACAAATAGACTAATATTGAATACTTGCATAATTATACCGTGCTATAACGAATTTGACAGGTTACCTGTTTCAGAATTCCTAAGCTACATTTCTATAAATGAAATATTTTTTTGTTTTGTAAATGATGGTAGTTCTGATGACACCTTAGCTTTGCTAAATTCTATACAAACCAAATTTCCAGAAAAAGTTACAGTTATTAGTTCAGAGATGAATGCTGGTAAAGCTGAAACTATTAGAATAGCAGTTTTACAACTTATTATAAACCCAGATATTTCATTTATCGGTTTTTTTGATGCCGATTTAGCAACACCCTTATCAGAAATATCTTTTTTATTAAGAAAAATAAAAAACAATGATTCTATTGATTTAATTATGGGTAGCAGAATTAAAAGACTTGGTGGGGTTATAAAAAGAAAATATTCTCGTTTCTTATTTGGAAGAATTTTTGCAACAATAGTTAGTGAATATCTTTTAAAACTGCCAATTTATGATACACAGTGTGGTGCTAAAATTTTTAGAAAAAACGTTTTTATAAATATATTTGATGAACCATTTATAACAAATTGGATTTTTGATGTTGAAATTTTACTTCGATTAAAAGAAAAGTATGGTTCAAAATTTCTTGAAAAGAATGTGTACGAATTTCCCTTAAATTATTGGGAAGAAAAAGGAGGCTCTAAAATAAAATTTATAGATTTTTTTAAAGTACCAAAAGATATTATCAATTTGAAAATAAAGTATAAAAATTAATTGTTTCTTACTTTTAAAAGTCAGCCTTTTAAAAGTAAGAAATTTATTCACTTCATTATTTCAACTCAATTACCAAGTCCTCAGAATTTACCATTACTCCTTCTTTCAAAATAATATTTTTAATGGTACCATCTTCAATAGCTGTTATAGTAGTTTCCATTTTCATGGCTTCAATTATAAATAAAGGTTGATTTTTAGTCACTTTTTCTCCATTTTTCACTAAAATTGTTGACAATAAACCTTGTAAAGGAGCACCAATTTCAGTGGCATCATTTTTATCTACTTTTACATTTTGTACTGTATTTACTTTAATAGATTCGTCTTTAATTTCTACAGTTCTTCCTTGTCCATTTAATTTAAAATAAATGGTAATTATTCCTTCAGCATTTGCTTTTCCAATAGAATCTAAGGTGATTAAAATCGTTTTTCCTTTATCTAAATCTACTGTAATTTCTTCGCCAATTTCCATTCCATAAAAGAAGTTTTTGGTTGGTAAATTGGTTAAATTATCATATTTAAGATGATTATTATACGCATCTGTAAAAACTTTTGGGTATAATTTATAAGACAAGAAATCTGTAAAATCGATTGTTCTTCCTAATTCATTTTCGAAAATTCTTCTAAAATCAGCATATTCAACATCAAAATCTGTTGGTGGAATATGTGCATTTGGTCTTTCTGTATAAGGTTTTTGATCTTTTAAAATCAGCTTTTGTAGTTTCTCTGGGAAACCTCCAACAGGTTGTCCTAAATCTCCTTTAAAGAAACTTACTACAGATTGAGGAAAAGAAATGGTTTCTCCTCTTTCTAAAACATCATCAATTGTTAAATTATTACTCACTAAATATTGAGCCATATCACCTACAACTTTAGAACTTGGTGTAACTTTTACAATGTTTCCAAAAAGCGTATTTACTTCACCATACATTTTTGTAATTTCATGAAAACGACTTTCTAAACCTAAAGACTGTGCTTGTGGTTTTAAATTTGAATATTGTCCTCCAGGAATTTCGTGTTTATAAACTTCTCCTGAACCAGCTTTTAAACCAGACTCAAAAGGATAATAATACTCTCTTACAGCTTCCCAATAATTAGAATATTCGTTTAAAGAATCAATATTTATAGGGTTTTCTCTTTCGTGAAATTTCATCATTTCTACAATAGAATTGAAATTTGGTTGTGATGTTAGACCAGATAAACCACTCAAAGCAACATCTACAACATCAACTCCAGCTTCAATTGCTTTTAAATACGTTGCAGATTGTATAGAAGATGTATCATGTGTATGTAAATGAATAGGAATATTTAATTCGTCTTTTAAAGCAGTTACTAATTCAGAAGCTGCATAAGGTTTTAACAAACCAGCCATATCTTTTATTGCTAAAATATGTGCACCAGCATTTTCAATTTCTTTTGCAAGGTTGATATAATATTTTAAGTCATATTTTGTGTTTTTTACATCTAAAATATCACTTGTATAGCAAATTGAACCTTCTGCTAAACCTTTCGTTTTGGTTCTTACGTGTTCAATACAAGGTGCAATTGATTTCATCCAATTTAAAGAATCGAAAATTCTAAATAAATCGACTCCATTTTCCCAAGATTCTTCTACAAACCTGCCAATTACATTATCTGAATAGGCTGTGTAACCAACTCCATTAGAGCCTCTTATTAGCATTTGTAATAAAACATTTGGCATTTTTTCTCTTAATAAACGTAGTCTTTCCCAAGGGTTTTCTTGTAAAAATCGCAAGCAAACATCAAAAGTTGCTCCACCCCAAACTTCCATACTAAAAATATCTGGATGATTTTTTGCATAGCCTTCAGCTACTTTTAGCATGTCAAAAGTTCGCATTCTTGTAGCTAACAAGCTTTGATGTGCATCTCTCATTGTGGTATCTGTAAAATGAATTTTCTTTTCATTTTTTAACCATTGAGAAAAACCTTCAGGACCTAATTCAGTTAAAATATCTTTAGTTCCTTTTGGAAACTTTGCATCCACATCAAAAGCAGGAATTTTAGGTTTTACAAAGGTTTTAGATGCGTCAAACTTCTTAACATCTTTATTCCCATTTACAGTAATATCACCTAAATATGTAATAATTTTATTCGCTCTATTTCTGGGTGCTTTAAACTCAAATAAGCTTGGTGTAGATTTTATGAAATTAACAGTAACTTCTCCTTTTCTAAAAGTTTCATGTTGCAAAATATTATCAAGAAAAGGCATATTTGTTTTTACGCCTCTTATTCTGAACTCACTTAAAGCTCTTCTAATTTTACGAGCTGCTCCATCTAAAGTTCTGCTATTTGCAGTAACTTTTACTAACATCGAATCAAAAAATGGGGATATTTTTACACCTTGGTAAATACTTCCTGCGTCTAAACGAATTCCAAATCCTGAGGCACTTCTATAAGTAGAAATTGTACCAAAATCGGGTTTAAAATCGTTTTGAGGATCTTCTGTGGTAATTCTACATTGCAAAGCATACCCATTAATTTTTATGGATTCTTGATTTGGTATTTTTATTTGTTGATCTGCTAATTTGTAACCACCAGCAATAAATAATTGGGTTTTTACCAAATCTATATTTGTAATAACTTCTGTAACTGTGTGTTCTACTTGTATTCTTGGATTTACTTCAATAAAATAAATAGACCCATCATCATCAACCAAAAACTCTACAGTACCAATATTATTGTAATTTACAGCAGTACAAATTTTAATTGCATACTTATAAAGTGCATTTTTTGTTTCTTCATTTAAACCATAAGAAGGCGCAAATTCAATTACTTTTTGATAACGTCTTTGTACAGAACAATCTCTCTCATATAAATGTACAGTATTTCCATAATTATCTGCAACAATTTGTATTTCTATATGTTTAGGATTCTCAACAAATTTTTCTAAAAAAACAGTATCATCTCCAAAAGCATTTAGAGCTTCACGTTTGCTTTCTCCATATGCTTTTTTGAGTTCATCTGCTTTTCTGATGACTCTCATTCCTCTTCCTCCACCTCCAGAAGCTGCTTTTAGCATTACAGGATACCCAATTTTTTCTGCTTCTTCTAAAGCAATCTCTACACTTTCTAAAGAGTTTTTATTACTTTGAATGATGGGAATATCATTATCAATTGCCACTTTTTTAGCAGTAATTTTATCACCTAAAGATTTTAGAACAGAAACTTTTGGACCTACAAAAATGATGTCATTTTCTTCACATTTCTGAGCAAATAATGCATTTTCAGATAAGAATCCATAACCAGGATGGATGGCATCTACATTGTTTTGTTTAGCAATTTTTATAATTGCATCAATATCTAAATAGGGTTTTAAAGGCTGATTATCTTCGCCAATTTGATAGGATTCATCAGATTTATATCTGTGTAAAGAATAGCGATCTTCAAAAGTATAAATACCAACCGTTTTTACGTTGATTTCTGTACAAGCTCTAAAAATTCTGATGGCAATTTCTCCTCTATTTGCTACTAAAACTTTTTTGATTTTCATTTTCATTTTTTTTGATTGATGTTGTCGTTTTTAAAGATACAATAGTCAATTTAAAAAAATAGAAAAATTTGCTGAAAGTTATGAAGTCAATAGTTCAAATAGAAAAATTAATCTTTATTTGAACTGTTTAGTTTTACTAATAAATTATTTTATTTTTCACGTAGGAATATATGTAGAAGATTTTTGATTTTTTATAGAAAAATAAATTTATAAACTAATCATCTATATCTTGATGAATTTTAAATCCAAACTTCTTGTAGGTCATTTTTTTATCCAATTCAGGAACATGTTTGTAAATTAGGGTTGATAAAATTGCTTGATCATATCTGTGATTTTTTTTGGTAGCACCCTTTGGAGCAATACAATTTTTATCTAAAGCACAATCTTTCCATTCAGCAATAATTTTTCTAATGGTAAGATTATTATAATCTGCAGAAATACATGCACCATTTAAATTAGTTTGTTGTAACAAATTTTCATGAGTATCAACTTGCAAATACTTTAAAGAATTTTGATGTGTCCAATCTTTAATAATGCCTGTAGAGTAAGGAGAATAAAAACCAAAATACTCAATCACTTTTCTTAAAGTTTCTAATTTTTCAACAAGTACATTACCAGCATCTAACCAACAAATGGAACATTTAAATTCATTTAAAACTGTATCTATAATAATTGGTTTCCAAGCATATTCGCCATCATTTACATGAATATTAACATGATCTGGATATTTTTTAAAATCGCTTAAAAGAGTATCTCTTTCAATATCTTTTAGACCCAAATCATACACAACCGTTTTTGTGTTTGGTTCAAAAATATGGATACTTTCTAAAAATTGATACAAACTTTTAAAATGAGAACTGCTAGAACCAGTAACTAAGACTAATTCTTGTTGATATTTAAAAGATTTTAACATTATTTCTAATAAAGTAGTTTTAATAAAGTTTGTAACCTTTTTTATTTTTTAAGTTTAATTAGAAAGCTGTTTTAACCCTAAAGTTATTCCTTTTTGAATCATAAAATCATAACTCGCTTTGTGTTCATTAGGAATTTCACCATCTAAAATAGCATTTTTAATTGCTTCTTTTATTTGTCCAATTTCTCTACAAGGTTTTAAGTTGAAGGCTTCCATAATTTCTTCACCAGTTATTGGAGGTTGAAAATTACGTACTTTGTCTCTTTCTTCTACTTCTTTAATTTTAGAGCGAACAACATCAAAATTTTTATGATAAAGTTTAAATTTTCTTGGATTTTTTGTAGTAATATCTGCTTCACACAACGTCATTAAAGAGTTGATGTCATCACCTGCATCAAAAACCAAACGTCTAACAGCAGAATCTGTAACATCGCTAGCCAATACAATTGGTCTTGAACTTAATAACACCATTTTCTGAACAAATTTCATTTTGTTGTTCAGTGGCATTTTTAATTTCTTAAAGATTTTATACACCATTTTAGAGCCCACAAATTCATGTCCATGAAACGTCCAACCCACTTTTTTACTGAATCTTTTTGTAGGTGCTTTTCCAACATCATGTAAAAGAGCAGCCCATCTTAACCAAACATCTTCTGTGTGCACAGCAATATTATCTACAACTTCTAAAGTATGATAAAAATTATCTTTATGTTTCTGACCTTCAACTTCCTCAACACCTTTTAATGCGATTAATTCAGGTAAAATTTGTGGTAATAAATTTGTTTTTTCTAATAATAAAAAACCTACAGATGGTTTTGCAGATGACATTATTTTATTCAATTCAACTACAATTCTCTCTTTGGTAATTATTTGCAATCGATCAGAGTTTTTAGAAATTGCAGCAAGCGAATTTTCTTCAATTTCAAAATCTAACTGTGTTGCAAAACGAATGGCTCTCATCATCCTTAAAGGATCATCAGAATAGGTAATATCTGGATTTAAAGGTGTTTTAATAATTTTATTTTCTAAATCTTCAATACCATTAAAAGGATCTAAAAGTTCTCCGAAATTTTCTTCGTTTAAACTTAAAGCCAGTGCATTTATGGTAAAATCACGTCTATTTTGATCGTCTTTTAAAGTCCCTTCAGTAACTTCAGGATTTCTACTTTCTTCAGAATACGATTCTTTTCTTGCGCCAACAAACTCAATTTCTACGTCTTTAAAACGCAGCATGGCTGTACCATATGTTTTAAAAACTTGTACTTTTGGTTTGTTTGGAATTAGTTGTGCTACTTTTTTTGCGAGCTCAATGCCACTGCCAACAGCAACAACATCTATATCTTTTGCTGTGCCTCTTTTTAGGAAAAAATCACGCACAAAACCACCAATTACATAGGAATCGATATTTAGTTCTTTGGATGCTTTAGAAATTATTGTAAATATTTCTGATTGAATTGCTTCTGTGTACTTCATATATTTTTTGCAGTCAATTGGCAAATTTATTGTTTTACACAGTTTAAAAGAAGAAAAATAGTGAGAACATTTGTATTTTTGTAACAATATCCTATATCAAACTAAAATTAAATGATAATTGTAAGAATTGTTGGTGGACTTGGAAACCAAATGTTTCAATATGCGTATGCGAAATCTTTGCAACAAAAAGGTTTTGATGTTCAGATTGATATTTCTAAATTCAAAACGTACAAATTACATGGAGGTTATCATTTAGATACCTATAATATCGATATAGAAAGTGCTGGTTTTTTCGACACATTTTTAGCCTTAATAAAATTAAAGAAGAATGTAAAAGAAAAAAGTTTGTTGTTTGATGAGCAATTGATTCGTTTATCTGGTAACGAATTTGTAAAAGGATATTTTCAAACCGAAAAGTATTTTTCATCTATTAGAGAAATTCTGTTAAAACAATTTACGATTAAAACAGAGCTTTCTGATTCAACAAAGGAATATTCAAAAGCAATTCATCAACATAAAAATTCTTGTTCTTTACATATTAGAAGAGGAGATTATATTACTGATGAAAAAGCAAATAGTGTTCATGGAACTTGCGATTTAAACTATTATGCTGCAGCTATTAAATTGATTAGCGAAAAGTTTGAAAATACTCATTTTTTTGTTTTTTCTGATGATATTTCTTGGTCAAAAGAAAACTTACAATTAGAAAATGCAACATATATAGACCATAAAACAATTCCTCATGAAGATATGTTTTTAATGAGTTTATGTAAACACAATATTACAGCAAATAGTAGTTTTTCTTGGTGGGGAGCTTGGTTGAATCAGTATGAAAATAAAGTGGTCATAGCACCTAAAAAGTGGTTTGTAAGCCAAGAAAATGAAGTCGCTTCTAAAAATTGGATACAATTATGATGTCTTACAAAGTTTATTACATCAATTTAGATAAAAGTGTAAAGAGACGTGATTTTATGGAAAATCAATTTAAAAAATTGAACATTCCAATTACCAGAATTACTGCAACTTATGGCAAAGATTTAGATAAAGAAGTTTTAAAAAAAGAAAAAGCAAAGCATAACATTTTAGCACATTTTCCTTTTCCAAATGATGGTGAAATTGGTATTTGCTTAACGCATTTTAAATTGTGGGAGTTTTTATCAAAACAACCAGAAGATTTTTCGATTGTTTTAGAAGATGATGCTCAGGTTCATGAAGATTTTTTTAAAGATTTAGAGCAGCTTTTATCACAAATAACCATGAATGATTTTTTAGATATTTCTGGTAAAAAAGGCTTTTATTCACTTCAAAAAACGGAATTACTAAACAAATTCTTAATGCCACCAGTTTTAATGATTGGACAAATTATTGGTAAAAATGCTGCTCAAAAATTAGTTGATAATTTAAGTGATTATTACGCTCCAATTGATGTGATGAAACAAGATGTTTACAAACACAAAGTGCCTTTATATTCTACAAATAAGCAATATGTTGTAAGTGTTGATAAGAAAATGGGAGGGAGCACTATTCAGCAAAATAATATGATTATCTGGAAAAAAACAATCAGAGAAATTATTAGACCTTTTTGGCAGGTTTTTACTTTATCTACCTATAAATTACAAAGATGTATTAGAAATTATTTCTTTTATCAATCTTTAAAATAAGATGTTATTTTACGTTTCTATTTAGTAACCAGAGTTTTATGTATCTTGTTAGTACAGCATACGCTTGTGTTGTTGCTAAAATTAAACCAGCATAACCATCTAGAAAACCTTTTTTCAATATAAAATGAGAAAAAATCCTAAAAGGAGGTTTTATCAAAATATGGTAAGCGTTTACAGTTTTGCCTTTTGCATGCAATTCTTGTGCTTTTAATTCTCCATATTGATGAATTTTAGAAATAAAATGATTGTAGTTTTTATACCCAAAATGATCAATTTTATGTTTGAAAAAACCAAGTTGACCATTTGTTTTAATGGTTTCATGAACAACACCTTGGTATTTGCAATGTTCTTTTAAAAACAAACGAACAACTTTATCTCTCTGCCAACCAGAATAGTTTATTTTTTTACCAGCAAAATAAAAACTTCTATGTACATAAAAACCAACTTTATTTTTCGGGTTTTTTACGGCATCTAAAATTTCTTTTTCAACTTCTGGAGTAACTCTTTCATCAGCATCTAAAATATAAATCCAAGGATGTTTTGCTTGGTCAATAGCAAAGTTTTTTTGAGAAGAAAAATCATCAAACTTTCGCTTGATGATTTTTACATTGTGTTTTTCTGCTAATATTACTGTATTATCTGTGCTATAGGAATCTATGATAATAATTTCATCAGCAAAACCAACAGATTTTATAGCTTCTTCTATATGAATTTCTTCATTTAAAGTAGGAATTATAGCAGTAATTTTTGTCATAGCATTAGTAATCTTTAAACAGCAACATCATACTCACGTAAAGCATCGTTTAAAGAGGTTTTTTTATTGGTACTTTCTTTTCTTTTTCCGATGATTAATGCACAAGGTACATTGTATTCTCCTGCAGCAAATTTCTTGGTATAACTTCCAGGAATTACTACAGATCTTGCAGGTACAACTCCTTTCATTTCAACAGGTTCATCTCCAGTAACATCTATAATTTTAGTGCTCATTGTTAAGACAACATTAGCACCTAAAACAGCTTCTTTTTCTACTCTAACACCTTCTACAACTATACATCTAGAGCCAATAAAAGCGCCATCTTCTATAATTACAGGAGCTGCTTGCAAAGGTTCTAAAACTCCACCAATTCCAACACCACCAGATAAATGTACGTTTTTACCAATTTGTGCACAAGAACCAACTGTAGCCCAAGTATCAACCATGGTTCCTTCATCTACATACGCACCAATATTTACATAACTTGGCATTAAGATAGTGCCAGCAGAAATGTAAGCTCCATGTCTTGCAACAGCATTTGGTACTACTCTTATTCCTCTTTCTGCAAAGTTTCTTTTTAATGGAATTTTGTCATGATATTCAAAAATACCAGCTTCTAAAGTTTCCATTTTTTGAATAGGGAAATACAATACAACTGCTTTTTTTACCCATTCATTTACTTGCCAACCATCAGTTGTTGGTTCTGCAACTCTTAATTCTCCTTTGTCTAATAAATCTACAACTTTTCTAATCGTATTTATCGTGTTTTCTACTTTTAACAAATCACGATTTTCCCAAGCCGATTCTATAATTTTTCTAATATCTTCCATTCTAATAATTTCATTTTTGCAAATATAAATTGATTGCCAAAAACCAAGGCGAATATACGTTTTTTAAACAGATATGGCTTGTTTGTTTAAAATACTAAGCCTAGTTTCCTTTAATAGATTGATTTTATTCTATTTAATGTATTCTATTAAAAGTTTAAACTTTATTTTTGCAAAAAAAGTATAGATTTTGGGAAGAATTTTAGCCATCGATTTTGGGAAAGTTAGAACAGGAATTGCAGTTACAGATCAATTAAAAATAATTGCTTCTGGTTTAACGACTGTAAAAACGGATGAATTAATCAAATTTTTGAAAGACTACATAGCTAAGGAAAAAGTAGAACTTTTTTTAGTTGGGAAACCAAAACAAATGAATAATACTGATAGTGAAAGTGAAGCTCTCATACTTCCTTTTCTAACAAAATTAGCAAAGGAAATTCCTCAAATTCCTGTAAAAAGAATCGATGAGCGTTTTACTTCTAAAATGGCTTTTCAAACAATGATTGATGGTGGTTTGAAAAAAAATCAACGTAAAAATAAAGCTTTAGTAGATGAAATTAGTGCTACTATTATTCTACAATCTTATTTATACAACAATGGTTAATTGTAAAATTAGCCGTTAAAAAATAAATTGTTCAAAAAAACCTATTTTAAAAATTCGTAATTCGTAATTGTAAATTGTACTTTTGCACCCAATAAAAAAGAAAATATGATTTTACCAATTGTAGCTTATGGAGATCCTGTTCTAAGAAAAGAATGTAAGGATATTGATGCAGATTATCCGAACCTAAAAGAATTAATTGTAAACATGAAAGAAACCATGTACAATGCTTCTGGTGTTGGTTTAGCTGCTCCTCAAATAGGCAAAGCAATTCGTTTGTTTTTAATTGATGCATCTCCTTTTGCTGAGGATGAAGATTTAGATGAAGCTGATAGAGAAACTCTAAAATCTTTTAATAAAGTTTTTATAAACGCACAAATTTTAGAAGAAGAAGGAGAAGAATGGTCTTTTAACGAAGGTTGTTTAAGTATTCCAGATGTTCGTCAAGACGTATTACGTCAACCAAAAGTAACTATTGAATATCAAGATGAAGATTTTAAAACTCATACAGAGGTTTTAGAAGGTTTAGCTGCAAGAGTTTTCCAACACGAATATGATCATATTGAAGGTGTTTTGTTTACTGACAAAATATCATCACTTAAAAAAAGATTGATTAAAAAGAAATTGGAAAACATTTCTAAAGGGAAAATAAATGCTGATTACAGAATGCGTTTCCCAAACTTAAAAAAAGGTAGATAATATTATATTTATTGATATTTTATTTTAAAAAACATCAACTAACATAAAATTAAAAACCTTCTCGATTACAATCAAAAAAGACACTTTATAAAAAAAATATATACAAATGGAATTTAGTAAAATTATTTCAGTAACTGGTAAACCTGGTTTGTTTCAAGTAGTATCACAATCAAAAAATGCAATTATTGTAGAATCTTTAACAGATAAAAAAAGATTGGCAATTAATGCTACACAAAATGTGAGCATGTTAGAAAATATTGCAATTTACACCTATGAAGAGGATATGCCTTTGTTAGAGGTTTTTAAAGCAATGGCTGCAAAAACAGAAGGAAAAGAAGCAATTTCACATAAAGAAAGTGGAAAAAAATTAGCCTCTTTTTTCGAAGAAGTTTTACCAAATTACGATGCTGAAAGAGTGTATTCTTCTAACATTAAAAAAGTAATTCAGTGGTTTAATTTGTTAATTGAAGCAGGTTTCGATTTTACACAAACTGATGAAGTTGCTGCAGAAGAAAATACTGAAAAAGAGTCTTAAAAAACCTTCAGTTTTCAACAAGCAGTTTTACTATTTTTAGTTCATCAATTTAACTTAAAATAGCGAACTTTTAATATGTTGCAATCAAAAAACAATGAACTCAAGAAAAGAACAACTTTCCGCATTTAATCGTTTGTTAGATATTATGGATGAACTTCGTGAGAAGTGTCCTTGGGATAAAAAACAAACTTTAGAAAGTTTACGTCATTTAACAATTGAGGAAACTTATGAGTTGGCAGACGCAATTCTTGATAATGACTTGCCAGAAATTAAAAAGGAATTAGGGGATGTTTTGTTGCATATTGTTTTTTATGCAAAAATAGGAAGCGAAAAAAAAGCTTTCGATATTGCTGATGTTGCCAACAGTATTTCTGATAAATTAATTAGTAGACATCCTCATATTTATGGGGATGTTAAGGTTAAAGATGAAGCAGAAGTTAAGCGAAATTGGGAACAATTAAAACTAAAAGAAGGTAAAACTTCTGTATTAGAAGGTGTTCCAAAAAGTTTACCAGCAGTTGTAAAAGCAAGCAGAATTCAAGAAAAAGTTGCAGGAGTTGGTTTCGATTGGGAAAAACCAGAACAAGTTTGGGAAAAAGTACAAGAAGAACTTACAGAATTAAACGAAGAAATTAAAGCTGGAAATAAAGAAAACACCGAAAAAGAATTTGGAGATGTTTTATTTTCGATGATAAATTATGCACGTTTTATTGGCGTAAATCCTGAAAATGCTCTAGAAAAAACAAACAAAAAATTTATTAATCGTTTTCAATATTTAGAAAAAGCAGCCAAAAAAGAAGGGAAAGAACTTTCTGATATGTCTTTAACAGAAATGGATGTGTATTGGAATGAAAGTAAAAAGTACTTTTCTTAATTTTCTCTACAAATCATGCTTCATTTTTAAATCATTTTTTAGAAATGGTTTTCTCTTTAAATTACATATTTAGCAGTAAAATCAATCGTTTTACTCTAAATAAAAGCAACATCTATTTCAGTATCAATCCATTAAAATACTTACAAAAATTATCCAATTTTTTATTGATAAAATAAAAATCTGTTGTAAATTTGCAGTGGCAAGTCCTACACAACTAGCTCCCTTTGAATCCTCCAGGGTGGGAACACAGCAAAGGTATTAGGTTGTAGCAGTGTGATGTAGGTAGCTTGCCATTTTTTTTGTTCTGAATTTACTTCAGCATCTCTCCAAATTTTTTTAGTCTTCTTATTTAGCTTTTACAATCTTATTTAGTTTTTAGAAAATGTTTAATAAAATTTACTTCAATTATTTTTTATAATTGTGAGATAAAGGTAAATTTATACGTCTTCTTTAGATTTCCTATTTTTGTTTTACCATATTTGTACATCAATAATAAATCAATTTTAAAACCTAATAACCTTTAATATATGAGTAAAGTTGTTTTAGTTACAGGAGCTTCCTCTGGAATAGGAAAAGCAATCGCTACTTTTTTACATGAAAAAGGTTACAAGGTTTATGGTACAAGTAGAAAGCCTAAAAACCTAGAAAATTTTCCTTTTAAATTAATTGCTTTAGATGTTTTAAAAATTGAAACCATTAAAAATGCAGTTAATTTTATCATTAATAAAGAAGGAAGGTTAGATGTTTTGGTAAACAATGCAGGAATGGGAATTACTGGACCCATTGAAGACACACCAACTGATGAAATGAAAGCTGTATTTGATACCAATTTTTTTGGAGCTATTGATGTTTTAAAGACGGTATTGCCACAAATGCGTTTGCAAAAAGATGGAACTATTATAAACGTAACTTCTTTTGCTGGCTATATGGGTTTGCCTTTTAGAGGCATGTATTCTGCAACAAAAGGTGCTTTAGAGTTAATTACAGAAGCTACAAGTATGGAGGTTAAAGGCTTTGGAATTAAAGTAGTAAGTGTTGCACCTGGAGATTTTGCAACTAATATTGCTCAAGGTAGGTATCATACTCCAGTTTTTGATGATTCTGCTTACAGAGAAGATTATAAAACTAATTTAGATATTATTGATGCTGATGTAAATGGAGGAATGAATCCCATAGAAATGGCGAAAACAGTTTATAAAATTATCAACTCTAAAAATCCTAAAATTCATTATAAAGTTGGCAATCTTTTAGAGAAGTTTTCTATCGTTTTAAAAAGAATTTTACCAGATAGAATGTATGAAAAGCTACTAATGAATCATTATAAATTATAAACTTATGTTGTTAATCAACATAAATATGTTTTGTTTCAATAGGATTTAAAAAAGTTTCTAAAATTTCTACAGTATGGTTTTCTGAATCATATTTGAATTTTATCCAGCCATAAAATCTTTTATCACCAAAATTCATTCTAACAACATAGTAGTCGTCTTTATTGTTAGCTAATACGTTTCTGCTAGTTAAATTGTTATTTAAAAAGTAATTATAATTTTGGTAAGGAGCGTCAAACTCATAAAAAACATCCAAAGCATTTTTAACATCATTTAAATATTGCCTTTTATTTTCTGAATTAAAAGGAGCTTCATAAATTACAGTGTATGGATCATTTTTTAGGATAGGAGATAAAATTAGATTTAAACTTTCGTTCGTGGAAATTAATTTAATGGTATAAGAATTAAACTGTGGTGTATTTCCAATATCTCTTTTTGTTTCAACAATCATTTTATAATCAATACTACCATTTTTATCCATATCAATCTCAATTGGCAGTTCTTCATCAAAATAATCATCAAAAAAAGAAAAATTAGTATTTTCTATAATTTTGTCATTTTCGGTAAAATCTATCCAAAATTTTCTAGAAAAAAATTGTTTGTTATGAGGATCTTTATATGATATTAGTCCAGAAAATTGAGCATCTTTTTCCCAACCATGATTATAAAATTCTAAAACATCCATTTCTGTAATTGCAGAAACATCGTCATTACTACCGTCGTAAAATTTAAAAGCACGTTGTATTTTAGGACACTCAGACGTTTTATCAAAAACAAAATTATATTGTTCACTTTCGCCTTCAGTTCCAACAGGCAATGTAAAATTAATAGTTATAGTAGTTTCTGTGTAAGTTCCTTTCCAAACAATAGGGTTTGTTTCGTTTTGAACAACAACATTATCGCCTTTTGTTATTGAAGTTGCAGTGTTGTTACAAATAACATTTCCATTCTCATCAATCTTAAAAGGTGGTATTTCTTCTTGTTTTGATCCACAGGAATAAATAGCTAAAAAAGCGATAAGAATAAATATACTTCTAATAGGAGTCATATGAGGAGTTGTAAATTTTGCAAAATTAAAAATTTAAAATTATTTTATAATTGTTTGACTCGTAAAAACTGAGGAAGTTTAATATAAAATAAAAAAAAGTACATAATTAGGCTATTTTTAAACAATTAAAGGTAAAAACTTATAATTATTTTTTCTCTTTAAACTATGATTGTAACTATCTTTGCTACAAATTAATCATATATTTAAAAAAACATGAAATTTTTTATTGACACAGCAAATTTAGAACAAATAAAAGAAGCACAAGCTTTGGGTATTTTAGATGGTGTAACCACAAACCCATCTTTAATGGCAAAAGAAGGTATTACTGGGCAAACCAATATTATCAACCATTATAAAGCAATTTGTGAGTTAGTAGAAGGTGATGTTTCTGCAGAAGTTATTGCTACAGATTTTGATGGAATGGTTAAAGAAGGTGAAGCTTTAGCTGCTTTAAACCCGCAAATTGTGGTGAAATTACCAATGATCAAAGACGGAATTAAAGCTTGTAAATATTTTTCATCAAAAGGAATTAAAACAAACGTAACATTAGTGTTTTCTGCTGGGCAAGCATTATTGGCTGCAAAAGCAGGAGCAACATACGTTTCGCCATTTATTGGTAGGTTAGATGATATTTCTACAGATGGTTTAAACTTGATTTCTGAAATTCGTTTAATTTATGATAATTACGGTTTTGAAACGCAAATTTTAGCAGCTTCAGTTCGTCATACAATGCACATTATCGATTGCGCAAAATTAGGATCTGATGTAATGACTGGACCATTAAGTGCTATTGAAGGCTTGTTAAAACACCCTTTAACAGATATTGGTTTGGCTAAATTTTTAGCAGATTATCAAAAAGGAAATTAATAATAATATTTAGTTTTTTGTTATCGGTAATTAGTAAAAACTAATAATAATTATTTGAAGCTATTTCCTGCTTTTCACTATATCTTTTTGCTGAAAAAGCAAAAAGGATGTCGTTTCAATCAGGGCTAAAATTGTTTAGTAACAAATAGCTTGATCAAAAATATACAGAAACTCTAAATTTATTTAATTTAGAGTTTCTTTTTAAAATGAAATAAATAATTAGAAACAAAGTTTTCTTAATGAATCAAAAAGAAAAGCAAACTTTATCTAGCAACAGTTCTTCTCCTTCAAATAGTTTAGGGGAGGCTTCCTTTTTTCCAAAAAAGGAACTTGCTCAACAAGTAATTTCAGCCTGTCATCAATTTAATATTGATACAGTTGTAATTTCTCCTGGGTCAAGAAATGCGCCACTTACAATTGGGTTTTCTAATCATCCAGAAATAGAAACTTTAAGCATTGTAGATGAAAGATGTGCCGCTTTTTTTGCTTTAGGAATTGCACAACAAACGCAAAAACCAGTAGCAGTTTTATGTACTTCTGGTTCAGCTTTGTTAAATTATTATCCTGCAATTGCAGAAGCTTTTTACAGTAATATTCCTTTAGTTGTAATTTCTGCAGACAGACCAAAACATTTAATTGATATTGGAGATGGACAAACCATCAGACAAGAAAATGTTTTTGAAAATCATATTTTATTTTCGGCAAACTTAATTGAAAACGAAAAGTATAAAACCAGAAATGCACAATTAATAGGAGAAGCTCTGCAAATTTCGATTTCTCAGAAAGGTCCAGTACATATAAACGTTCCTTTTGATGAACCTTTGTATGAAACTGTTGGAGAATTGGCACATTTTAATTTTCCACATATTTCTTTGAGTTCTTTAGATAATTCTCATATCGACTATAAACGTTTGGCAGAAATTTGGAACAAAGCCAATAAAAAAATGTTGGTGATTGGTGTAAATTATCCAGATGCTGAACTCCATAAATTAATGGATTTATATTCAGAAGATGAATCTGTTATTTTATTAACAGAAACAACATCGAATTTGCATCATGAAAAAGCCATTAATGCCATAGATCAATTAATTTTTTCTTTAGATGATGAAGAATTTAAGGAACTTCAACCAGATATTCTCATCACTTTTGGAGGTCTAATTGTTTCTAAAAGAATTAAAAAATTCTTAAGAACCTATCAACCAAAACATCATTGGAATATCGATGAGAAAAAAGCAATGAATACTTTTTTCTGTTTAACAGAGTTTATTCAAACAAAACCTGTAGATTTTTTCTCGAATTTTAATAATATCATTTCTAAAAAAGAAAGTGATTATCAACCAAAATGGTTGGCAATTAGAGATCGAAGAAGAGTAAAACATGCTGAGTATTTATCACAAATAGAACACTCAGATTTAAAAGTTTATGAACAAATTATAGAAAGTATTCCAGAAAATTGCCAATTACAATCGAGCAACAGTGCTGTTATTAGATATGTGCAAATGTTTAGCGTAAAAGATAGCATTAGTATTTTTTGCAACAGAGGTACAAGTGGTATTGATGGAAGTACAAGTACAGCAATTGGAGCCGCTTTTGCATCAAAAAAACAAACGGTTTTTATTACTGGCGATTTAAGTTTTTTCTATGATTCTAATGCACTTTGGAATAAAAATATTCCTGCAGATTTTAGAATTATTTTAGTAAATAATTCTGGTGGAGGAATTTTTAAAATTATTCCAGGTCCAGGAACTACAAATGCTGCCAACTATTTTGAAACACCACATTGTTTAACTGCAGAACATTTGTGCAAAATGCATGAATTCGACTATCAAAAAGCGTTTTCGACAGCAACAATTAAAAAAGAATTAAAAGGATTTTTTGAAACATCAGAAAAACCAAAAATTTTAGAGATATTTACACCGAGTTTAGAAAATGATACAGTTTTAAAAGACTATTTTAAATATATAAAATAATGGATTTACACGAAGAAGAAAAAGAGAATCAAGATTTAGAAAACAGTGCACAAGAAGATTCTCAGCAAATTGAATACGATTTTAAAGAAGGTGATAAAGTAAGTTTAGTTATCGAAAACGAAACAGCTTTAGGGTACACAGTTTGCATTAATGAAGAATTTGATGGTTTGCTTTTTAGAAGTGAAGTTTTTCAGGAATTAGAAGAAAATATGGAAGTTGTGGGTTACATCAAAAACATCAGAGAAGATGGTAAGGTTGATGTTTCTTTACGTCCACAAGGTTTTAGAAATGTGATTGATTCTGATGTTGATAAAGTTTTAAACAAGCTAAAAAACAGTAGAGAAGGTTATTTATTATTAACGGATAAAAGTTCACCAGATTCTATACGTTTTCACATGAAAATGAGTAAAAAATCGTTTAAAAAAGCCGTTGGTAATTTATACAAACAAAAGTTAATTGTAATTAAAGAAGATAGAATTGAATTGGTAAACTAAAGATGAAAAAAGTATTATTTTTTTGTTTTATCTTATTTTCGATAACTGTGAAAGCACAGTTTGCAGAATCTTTAGCTTCTGACAGACCAGGACAAGCCTTGTCTGTAAATACGGTTGGCAAAAATATTTTTCAAAACCAAACAGGAGTTGATTTTTTTGAGAGCACTTCTTCTTTTTACCCAAGTTCTTTTTTCAGATTTGGCCTTTCAGAAAAATTCGAGCTAAATACTGGTTTTATTTTATCAGGAGAAAAATTTGCAAGTGATTTAGCTTCTTTTTCAATAGGAGCAAGGTATTTATTAAGCAATGTAAATAGCAATTCAAAATCTAGTTTACAGCTTTCTTATGATTTTGGAGCAGAGAATAAAAACTCACAATTAACTTATATTTTCGGAAGTTCTTTTACGGAAAAAATTTCTTATACTGTAAATTTAGGCATCAATGTAAATGAAGATTTGAATACAAATAATGCAGTTTATGTATTTAATGTAGCTTACAGTCTAAATAACAAAATGGGTTTTTTTGTAGAAACTTTCGGAACATTTTTAAAAAACACAGATCAAATTAATTTTGATGCTGGTTACTATTATTTAATCAATAATAATTTTCAATTAGATGCTTTAATTGGTGAAAATGATGGACTTTTTGTTGGTGCTGGTTTTACTTGGAGAGTGCCTTTTAATAATAAATAATTCCTTTTTTATTCTCTAAACATTAAATTTAAAGTAGCTACATTTTTTAGTTTTAAACACTAAACACTAAACACTAAACACTAAACACTAAACACTAAACACTAAACACTAAACA
>CAXBPL010000023.1:0-39532 GCA_963977615.1 uncultured Polaribacter sp.
AATTTTAAAAAAAATCAATTTTAAAAGAAATCATATTGATTCTATATCTGTAAAGCTGGAAATTAACAGCATTTCTAAATATTTGAAAAATATTGGGTATTTTACTAATACAATTGACTCTATAAAAAAAACGGATAACAATTACTCGGTTTACTACTCACTAAACGATAAAATTAACCAAAGTGAAATTTATATAGAACCACAAGACCAATATCTTTTTAGTGATTTTAAAATAACAAATAACATTATTTCTGTTACAACAGAAAACATACAAACACTATTATTAGATGTTTCAAGAAAATTAGATTTAGAAGGGAAATCATTTTCTAAGATTCAATTAAAAAACATTAAAATTGAAAATAAAAAATTATTCGCAGGTTTATCAATTGAAGCCTCTTCAAAAAGAATTATAAATAAAGTGGTTGTAAAAGGTTATGATGATTTTCCTAAATCATTTTTAAAAAATCATTTTAAAATTAAAACGAATACAGTTTTTAATGAAAAAAAAATAAAAAGTATTTCTGAAATTTCAAAAAATGTAGCATTCGTTTCAGAAATAAAATCTCCAGAAGTTTTATTTACGAAAGATTCGACATTTTTATATATGTATTTAAAAAAAAGAAACAATAATAGTTTTGATGGATTAATAAATTTTGCTACAAAAGAAAATGGAGATTTATTAATAAATGGAAACATCGACTTAGAATTAAGTAACATTCTAAATACTGGAGAAAAATTTAAGCTTTATTGGAATAAAATTGAAAATGAACGACAGGAATTTCAAATAACACTAAAAACACCATATATATTTAATTCAAAAATTACACCTGAATTATCGTTTTCAATATACAAACAAGATTCTACTTTTTTAAATACAAAGTTTGATTCAAGAATATTTTATAATCTAAATACAAAAATTAAACTTGGTTTAACTTATAATTCTGAATCTTCAAATAATTTAGGTGAAAATATCGAAAATAACACAGAACCTTTCACTAATTATTTTTTAGGATTTCAATTTGACTTTATTATTCCAAAAAATGATTTCTTTTTAAATGATAAATTCCATTTAAAGATAAATCCCTCAATTGGAGAAAGAAATTTAAACTCAAATACTATAAATCAATTAAAAATAGAAACCATTACATCTTACCTTTGGGACTTAAATTCACGAAATAGTATTTACATTAGAAACACCAATGGCTTTTTAAATTCAGAAACTTACCTAGATAATGAACTTTTTAGAATTGGGGGACCAACATCTATCAGGGGTTTTAACGAGCAAAGTATTTTTGTAAATCAATATATTATATTCAACGTAGAGTATAGATTTTTAACCTCAGAAAAATCCTATTTATATACAATTACAGATTTTGCAGAAATAACAAATATTAAGAATAACAACAATTTAACTTCATTTGGTTTAGGTTTCCTATTTAATACTAAAAACTCACTAATAAACGTAAACTCTTCAGTTGGAAGGAGTGAAAACGAAAAATTTGATTTTAAAAACGCTAAATTAATAGTTAGTTGGAAAGTATTTTTTTAAAGAAGAAGCTTAATATATAGAATAAAAATGTTTTTTTTGAATTAAATTTCCCACAGAAAATTACTACAAATCCAGCAAGAATCAACGAAATATTATTAACTTTAGAGAGATTTCTAGAATAAAGAAATTATTTTGAATAAATTAATGTTAAAAAATTGTTTATTTAAGTTTTATTTAAGACTTTTGACATTAATTAATTCAAATAATTATACAATGAAGACAAAGTTTAATGGAATTTTAACGCTATTACTGGCGTTTGTAGTGCAAGTTTCCTTTGCACAAGAAAAAACTGTTTCTGGAAGTGTAACTGATGATTCTGGCTCTTTACCAGGTGTTAGTATCACTATCAAAGGCTCTACAAAAGGAACTGAAACAGATTTTGATGGAAAATATTCAATCAAAACAAAAACTGGTGATATTTTAGTTTATAGATATCTTGGTTACAAAGTAGTACAAAAGACTGTAAGTGCATCGAATGTTATTGATGTAAAGTTAGTTGAGGATTCTAATCAACTTGAAGAAATTATTGTAACAGGATATAGTACTATATCTAAAGCAAAAGTTTCTACAGCTTCAACACAACTTAGTGCTGCAACAATTGAGAACAGACCAAGTGGAAACTTAGTAAACACACTTGCAGGTCAAGTACCTGGGTTAGATGTATCAATAAGTTCTGGACAACCTGGAGCAAATGCTTTGGTACAATTAAGAGGTGTTAACTCGATTAATGGTAACACTGAACCTCTTTTTATATTAGATGGTACACCAGTTGATGAAGACAACTTTAGAAGTTTAAATCAAAACGAGATTGCATCTATAACTGTTCTTAAAGATGCAGGTGCAACAGCTATTTACGGAAGTAGAGGAGCAAACGGAGTTATCGTTATAAAAACTAAACAAGGTAGAAAAAACTCTCCTTTAGTAGTAAACTTTAACAGTATCTATAGCTTTTCGGAATTTCCAAGCGATAATTACAATTTAATGAATTCTCAACAATATGCAACGTTAGAAAGACAAAGAGGAATTGGTTTAGGTGCAGGTAATGCTGTAGGAATTAGCTACCCTTCTAATGGAGGTCCTTTAACTGATGCTCAAATTGCTGCATTGCCAAATGGTGATTGGGCTGGTGAGTTTTTAAGAACTGGAGCTACAGCAAACCATACAGTTACATTATCAAGTGGTGGAGAGAATTCTAATCAATTTACTTCTTTAGGGTATTTTGAACAAGAAGGAATTTTAGCAGTGAGTGATTTAAAAAGATTTAACTTAAGAAACAACATTAATGGTGGTTCTGATAGGTTTAAATACGGAACATCTGTTTCTCTTAACTATTCTACAAATAATACACCAACGAGTGTAGGTACAACTGGTATTAATCAAAATCCATTTTTTGGAGCAAATGGTGCATTACCATATTTATTACCTGATGAAGCACCAACAACACAGGAGTTAGTAGATAATTTGATTTTTGGTTATAGTCCATATTTTATTCAGGAAAAAATATTTAAGGATGTATCTTTAGTAGAAGAACTTAAAATAGTTGCATCTATAAATGCTAGTCTTAATATTACAGACAACTTAGTTGCCTCTGTAACTAGTGGTGTAGATTATCAAGCTACTTCTTTTATTGGTACTACAAGCCCTACAGGTTTTAACGCACAATATTTTAACCCAAATAACCCAGGATCTTCTAGTCAAAACTCAAGAAGAAGAGCTGCTTTTAATACAACAGCTGCATTAAACTATACTTATGAAGTAGATAAGCATACAATAAGTGCTGGTGTTTATACTGAATATTTTAGAGCTTTTTTAAGAGATTTTGGTTTTACATCTAATGGTTTAAACCCAAAAACATTCTTTCCTGGTGATGATGCCGGTTTTATTGGAGACAATGCAAATGATGATTTATTTGTAGATACCGTTTTTGCAGACAGAATTGATGCTGGATTATTATCTTATTTTGGTACTCTTGATTACGATTATGATTCTACTTTTGGTGTAAGCGCTACATTTAGACGTGATGCTTCTTATAGATTCTCTACTACTAATAGATGGGGTAATTTTTGGTCTGTATCTGCTAGAGTAAATTTAGATCAATTAGATTTTATGGAAGATACTGTATTTAATCAACTTAAATTAAGAGGATCATATGGAACAACAGGTAATCAAAGAATTAATGGTGGAACTTATTATACATCACCAGATTTAGCATTTGACTTTTTTGCAACTGGAGTTGGGTATAATGGAGAACAAACTATTGGATTAAGCCAATTAGGTAACGATACTCTTAAATGGGAAACTGTAGCTCAAGGGAACATCGGTTTAGATTTCGGTTTATGGAATAGTAGATTAAGAGGTTCTTTTGATTATTATAGAAAAAAGACGAGTGACCTTTTCCAAAGTTTACCAGTATCAGCTATTACAAGTGTTACTTCAATTAACGCAAATGTAGGTAGTTTACATAATAATGGTTTTGATTTTTCTCTTTCTTATGATTTAGTAAGAAATAATGATTTGACTGTTACTGTGAATACTGTTGGAAACATTAATGAAAATTATTTAGCTGATTTACCAGCTGATGTTGATGCAGTAACTGGTGAAGTTCAAATTTTAGGAATAGGTAGAAATGGAGGTCCTATTTTTGAAAGATTTGATGTTCGTTATGCAGGAGTTAATCCAGCAAACGGAAACGAATTATTTCTTGATAAAGATGGAAATTTAACAGAAAACCCAAATCCAGATACAGATAGAGTATGGTCTGGAAAGAATACTACACCAGAAGCTCAAGGTAGTTTTGGTTTAAATATAGATTATAAAGGTTTTTTCCTTCAAACGCAATTCAATTATGTTCTTGGAGTTGATCAATTAGACAATGATTATGCTAACTACATGGATCAAGGAGCTATTAGTCAGTTCAATTTATCATCAGATATGTTAAGAGCATGGACTCCAACAAACAGAATTACAGATGTTCCTTCTATTCAACCAGGAGGTAATGTTGGTAGCTTTGCTTCTAATAGATTTTTAGTTAATAAAGATCATCTTAGATTAAGATTTGCAACTGTAGGTTATTCGTTCTCAAAAGATGTTCTTAATAGAATCGGATTTAATACTTTAAGAATTTTTGCAAATGGAGAAAATCTAGTAACTTTTTCTAAATTCAGAGGATTTGACGCTGCATCTAGATTATCAGGAAGAGAGTATCCAACACCAGTAACGTATTCATTAGGAGTAGAAATAGGATTATAAAAAATAAAAACATGAAGAATAAAATATATAATTTAACAATCGTTGTAATGATTGCAATTTTTTCAAGTTGTGAAAATGCAATAGACATTACGCAAGTTGGGCGAGTTACAGCAGATGTAGCTTATACAAACGTATCAGAATTAAAAGATGGTTTAATCGGTACATATGGTTTCTTTGATTTAACAAGAGAAGTTGCTATGGCTGTCACTTATACAGATGAGACAGCTGAAGGTACAGAAAATGGTGGTCAAGGAAGAACGACAGGTAGTATTTTCAATTTAAATGCTGGATCTGCAGCAGCTTCTACTTTTTGGACGAATGGTTACGATAGATTAAATGCTCTTAACAGATTAATTGAAGCAGCAGATCTTGTAGAACCAGCAAATGCAACTGAAACTGCAGAAAAAAATGATATCCTGGGTCAGGCACACGCTTTAAGAGCATATGCTAACTTTCAAATGGTAAGTTATTTTTCTACAGATTATACAAATGATGACGCTTTAGCAGTATTAAAAGTAGACTTTGTTCCTAGTATAGCTGATAAGTTATTAAGAAGTACTAATAAAGAACTTTTTGATTTAATTGGAGATGATTTAACAAAAGCAGCTTCATTAATTGCAGATCAAAGTAATCCTATATTTGTATCTAAAGATTTTGTAACTGCATTGCGTGCTAGAATGGCTGCTTACAGACAAGATTATACGACTGCTGAAACTTTAGCAAGTAGTTTAATGACCAAATATCCTTTAGCAAACCGTACTCAATATCGATTAATGTTTGTAGATGAAGATAATACCGAAATCATCTTTAAATTACAAAGAGATGTTAATGGAATTTATGATAACCAACCTGGTTCTGGTACTGTAGCAGCTACAGGATGGATTGGAGGTGTAACGTTATTTGGTGCAAATACTCCTTATTACGAAATTGGGCGTAGTTTATTTAATTTAATTGATCCAAGTGATGTTAGATATAATGTAATTGTAGACCCTGTTTCTATTGTAGCACCAGATTACACAAATACTGCAAATTATAGAACTGAAGATGTATTGCAAGTAAATAAATATCCTGGTAAACCAGGTCAAGTTTTACTTAATGATAACAAAGTATTTAGATCATCTGAAATGCATTTAATTGTTGTTGAAGCAAAAATTTCTAGAAACGACCTTACAGGTGCTGCTTTAGATATTAAAACTTTAAGAGATGCAAGATTTGGTACAGCACAAACTTTACCTGTATATGGTTCTCAACAAGAAGCTTATGCAGCGCTTTTAAACGAAAGAAGAGTTGAATTTGCCTTTGAAGGTCACAGATGGAAAGACATTAAAAGATTGGGTGTAAGAGCTAATCAAGGAGCTGAAAGAGATCCTATTGATGTTGCAGAATTTGGAATGACAGCTACTTTAGCACCAAATGACTACAGATTTACATTACCAATTCCTTTAGTAGAATTTAATGCAAATCCTGAATTACGTGCACAACAAAATCCTGGATATAACAACTAATATTTAAAATGAAAAAAATGAAAAACTTAATAAAATTATTTACACTATCATTAGTGTTAGCTTTTGCTAGTTGTGAAGAAAGTGAAAATATCACTTTAGATGTTGGAGAAGGATTTGTTCAATTTGCAGCTTCTAGTGCTTCTATAGCAGAAGATAGTGCAAGCCCAATGAGTATTAACGTACTTTATGGTGGTAGTGCAGCTTCTAATACTAATGGCATAAATGTTAATTTTACTTTAGAAGGAGCAGATGCAAGCAGATTTAGTATAACACCTGCTAGTGGAACTGTACAAATTCCTGCAGGAGAAGTTTCTGCAACTATTAGCGTTTCACCAATTGACAACATAATCGTTGATGGAAATTCAAATTTCAACATAGTATTAACACCAGGTGGTGACAAAGCTGTTGGAATTGGAGGTCAAGGAATTAATAATAGTTCATTTGCTTTAACTATTATAGATAATGATTGTCCTATAGATATTAATGGATTTGTTGGTACTTACAGTGTATCTGAGAATTTTACTGCAGGTAGTAATTCTCCTAGTGGATTAACGAATTTCTTTGGTGAGTCTTATCAAATAGAACTTACATTAGCACCTAATGATCCATCAGGAACAAAGCTAATTGTTAATAACTCTGATGGTTTTGATCCTTATATCGCAAATGGAACTGTATTGGCTTTTGATACTTGTAATGGTCTTGTATCGTTTAATGGAGCATCGCAAGTTGTGGTAGCAGCTTTTGCAAATTTTGTTTATACTGGTTCATCTTACAGTGAAACAGATTTTATAATCCAAGCAACTGGACCACTTGCAACTTACGGAGCATATCAGTTTACTTTTACGAAACAATAATAAAAAGTAACCTTAAAAAGAAAACAGTGAAGTTAATTCTTCACTGTTTTTTTTTATAAAAAAATAAAAATATGATTGATATAATTTTTGGAATAAGAGCTATTATTGAAGCGATTGAAAGTGACAATACTATTAATAAAATATATTTACAAAAAGGATTACGTGGAGATTTATATTACGAGTTAGATAAACTCATCAAATTAAAAAAGATTGCTACCAGTATTGTTCCTGTAGAAAAGCTAAATCGATTATCTAAAAATAATAACCATCAAGGAGCTGTAGCACAAATATCTCCTGTAGAATTTCACGATTTAGAAAAAATTATTGAACAAACAATCGATTCTGAAAAAAAACCATTATTTTTAGTTTTAGATCAACTTTCTGATGTTCGTAATTTTGGAGCAATTATTAGAACTGCAGAATGTACTGGAGTAAATGCAATTATCATTCAGAAAAATGGAAGTGCTCCTGTAAATGCAGAAACCATAAAAACTTCTGCTGGTGCTGCTTTTAAGATGCCAATTTGTAAAGTAGATCATATTAAAGATGCTTTATTTTTATTACAAGCATCAGGAATAAAAACAGTTGCAGCAACTGAAAAAACAGAAGATTCTGTTTATGATGTCGATTTTAATCAACCAATAGCAATTGTGATGGGTTCTGAAGATAGAGGTGTAAACCCTTCTGTATTAAAAATGGTAGACTATAAAGCTAAATTACCAATCTTAGGAGAAATAGAATCTTTAAATGTTTCTGTTGCTTGTGGTGCTTTTTTATATGAAACTGTAAGACAAAGAAGAATCGTTAATATTTAACTTATAAGAACCTACTCAAATATATTAAGATAAGAATCAAAAAGTATTTATTAGAAATCAAATTAACAATTGTTATTTAAGATTGTTTTGAAATTTAATATTTTTACTAAACTCTAAACTAAAAAATTCAACAAGGGTAAATTAAGAAAACAGAACGTATATAATTTTTTTGCATACAATAGAAAATATATGAGAAATATAATATTTTTAATTTTATTATTCGTTTTTGAACTTAATTACGCTCAAGAAACCATTGGATTAGTATTTAATGACATCAATAAAACGAAGTCAAATGGTTATACTCTAATAAGCCCTATTTCTGATACTAGAACTTTTCTAATTAATAATTGTGGTGAAGTAGTTCATCAATGGAGTTTTCCTGAAGATAATGCAAGAAATTATTATATATTAGAAAATGGCAACATACTTCAAAGTTCAGGAACCTATGCAGAAATTAGAGATTGGGAGAATAATATTCTTTGGAGTCTGAATTATCAAAGTGAACTTGGCTTTAGGATTCATCATGATATACAGCCTTTACCAAATGGAAACTTTTTAGTATTGGTTAAAGATAACTACACTAATACAGCAATGTTTGCTGCTGGTATGGATACTTCTTATCCTAACAATGATTTAGAATTAGAAAAAATTGTAGAAATAGAACCAGTAGGCACAAATAGTGCTAATGTAGTTTGGGAGTGGAAACTGTTTGATCATTTAGTTCAGGAATTTGATAATTCTAAACCTAATTATGGTTCAGTTTCAACAAATCCTCAATTGCTAAATATGAATTATGAGGATGGAGAAGCTTCGAATCCAATTCATGCAAATGCAATTGATTATAATCCAGATTTAGATCAAATAGCATTTTCAGCAAGACACTTAAAGGAAGTATTTGTAATAGACCATAGTACAACAACTGCTCAAGCAGCTTCTCATTCTGGAGGTATTTATGGAAAAGGTGGAGATTTTCTTTGGAGATGGGGAAATCCTGAAGTTTATAATAAAGGAACAATTAACGATAGAAAATTAGGAAGACAGCATGATATAAAGTGGATTACTGAAGGTCCTGATAAAGGTAAAATGTCTGTATTTAGTAATGATGGATATGGAACAAATACTAATTTTTCTTCTGTACATATTATAGATCAAAATGCTACAAATGGAGTTTACAGCACAAGTTCTGGCACGTTTTTACCAAGTGATTATTTCTGGTCTTGGGATGGTACTATTTTGGGTAAAGTTATGGGAGAATCTGCACAATGTGGTCTCCAAATAATGTCTAATGGAAATGCCTTAATAAATGAAACTAGTACTGGAAGAATTACAGAAGTTGATAGAAATGGCAATGTAATTTGGGTTTACATCATACCTGTTGGAAGCAATATTAATTACAATCAATTTACAGAAGCTGTTGGAAATAACGCTTTTAGAGCTCATAGGTATGCTGAAAATTATAAAGGTTTTGAAGGTAAAACTTTTAATAACACTGGTATCATTGAAGACGTAAATTCTATTGCTGCTAATTGTAGTGAAATTTTATCTGTTGATAACTTATTCTCAGATAAATTACAAGTATATCCAAATCCAACAAAAAGTAATTTAAATTTTAACATGCATATTGACGTAATTAATGTGTATGATTTATCTGGAAAAAATGTACTAAGCAAAATGAATTCTGAAAGTATAAATTTAGAAAATTTAAAAAACGGAATCTATATTGTTAAAGTTATATCTGGTGAAAATTATAGTGCTTTAAAAATAATTAAAAATTAGATAGATAAAATTTACTCCATAAAACCCTAAAAAAACTAGGTTCTTTTCTAAATAAACTGTTTAAATAAATAAGATTACACATTTCTTTCAATCAACAAAACAAGAAATAAAACTAATCTATTTTTTCGTCTATCGTATTTTCTGGAAGTTCTTCAATAATTTCAGGTGGGGAAAAATTTCCATGTTCATCAAACAATAAATCGAATTCTGTTTCTATAAACTGATGCTCTTCTTTGACAATTCCTTTTTTTCTAAAGAGTATTGCAAAAACAAATCCCACTAAAAAACCTGATAGATGTCCTTCCCAAGACATCCCCTCTTTTATTGGAAAAACATACCAAATCATACTTCCATAAAGAAAGATGATTATTAAAGATAAGGCTACCAACCTAAAATGTTTTCTAATTATTCCGCTAAAGAAAACAAAACTAAATAATAAATATACAATTCCACTTGCTCCTATATGATAGGAATCTCTTGCTATAATCCAAGTTAAAAACCCTGTAAAAAAGCCTCCTATTAAAAGTATTTTATAGGCTAAATCCTTATAAAAGTAAAAAAGGCTAGTTAATAGCACAAATAAAGGAATAGAATTATTAAAGAGATGACTTGTATTACTATGTATAAAATGTGTTAGAAAAACACCCCTAAAACCTTTCAAAGTTCTTGGAAAGACTCCAAACTTATTAAAATTGAAAGAAAATTGTATTTCAACCCAATAAATTAACCAAATTGCAACTATATACAAAACTGGTATAAAAAAAATTGACTTCGATATTTTTAATTGGTTCTCATCATTCATCAACATAAAAATAACAAAAAACGAACCAAATGGTTTTTTTACAAATTCTGTCATAAATCTTTATTATTTTTACACGATGAATGAACCTTTGGCAGAAAGAATTAGACCAAAAACACTTGAAGACTATATTAGCCAGCAACATTTGGTAGGTAAAAATGGTGTCTTAACAAATTTAATCAAGCAAGGAATAATCCCTTCTTTGATTTTATGGGGCCCTCCAGGAATAGGTAAAACTACGCTTGCCAATATTATTGCAACAGAATCTAAACGTCCATTTTATACTTTAAGTGCTATAAGTTCTGGTGTAAAAGATGTAAGAGAAGTTATCGAAAAGGCTAAAAATAGTGGCGGATTATTTACAGCAAAAAACCCTATTTTGTTTATTGATGAAATTCATAGATTTAGCAAATCTCAACAAGATTCTTTATTGGGTGCAGTAGAGAAAGGTTGGGTAACTTTAATTGGGGCAACCACAGAAAACCCAAGTTTTGAGGTAATTCCTGCCCTACTTTCTCGTTGTCAAGTTTATATTTTAAATTCGTTTGATAAAAATGATTTGGTAGCTTTATTACATAGAGCTATGGAAAAAGACGCTATTTTATCAACCAAAAAAATAACTTTAAAAGAAACAGATGCATTATTACAAGTTTCTAGTGGTGATGCAAGAAAACTCTTAAATATTTTTGAGCTGTTAGTTTCTGCTGATGATGAAATTGAAATTACAAATGAATTAGTTTTAGAAAAGATTCAGAAAAATACAGTTAGATATGACAAAACTGGCGAGCAACATTATGATATTGTTTCTGCTTTTATAAAATCGATTAGAGGTAGTGATCCAAATGGAGCTGTTTATTGGTTGGCTAGAATGATTGAAGGTGGAGAAGATGTTAAGTTTATTGCTAGAAGACTATTAATTGCTGCTTCTGAAGATATTGGCAATGCAAACCCAACTGCGTTAATTTTGGCAAATAACACCTTTCAAGCAGTTTCAGCAATTGGCTATCCTGAATCTAGAATTATATTAAGTCAATGTGCGGTTTATTTAGCAAACTCACCAAAAAGTAATGCATCTTATTTAGCGATAGGAAATGCTCAAAATTTGGTTCAAAAAACTGGTGATTTGTCTATTCCTCTTCATTTAAGAAATGCGCCAACAAAGTTGATGAAAGACTTGAATTATGGAAAAGAATATAAATATTCTCACGATTATCCAAATAATTTTATAGCACAAGAATTTTTACCAGATGAAATCTCTGGAACAAAACTGTATGAACCAGGAAATAACCAAAGAGAAAATCAGTTTAAAGAAACGTTAAAACAACGATGGAAAAATAAGTATAATTATTAGAATTTTACTTGGTACTCTTCTTTAACTAACTTGTTGCCTAAATAATATTCAGCAACCCAAATAGAATCTTTTTTATAAAAGCTCCCATTTTTATCTTTAATTAAATACGTATCTTTTACATTCGTTTTTAAAAGTATAAAAATAACTTCTGGCTTTGTATTTACTAATTGAAATCCGTTTTCTATGGCTTGCGCATACAGAGTTGTTAAGTTTTTACCTTTGGTAGTTTCAGTGTTTTTGTCTTCAGAAGTTATAATAACTTTAGGAGAAACCACAACATTACTAACAACTTCATCCGAAATATTTTTAGCTATTATTTCTTCCTTTTCAACCTTTTTTTCTTCTGAAACTAAAGTAGGGTTATAACTGTATTCAAAATCTTCCATAGTTTCATAGGCCCTTCTAATAGCATCTTGATATCCTTTTTTGTAATCTTTTAGTTTGGTTTTACCAACTTTTGAAGTGTAAATGATTTTACCATAACAATCCTTAATTTCTATCATATTTTTTAAAGTAAGAAATCCAGATTCTTCTTTTACAGAAGCAAATAAGGACAAACACCTATCTTCAAATAATTTATCTGGTAAATTTTCACTACTTAGAAAAACTTTAAACCCTTTCTTTTCTAGTAAAAATTTAGTCAAAGAACTTGTTTGATATTGATCTGCTTCTTTCAAAAAATCGAACTGATCTGCTACAATAATATATTGATACTTATCTAAATTGATTTGTTGGCTTAAAAGCGAATTACTCACTAAAACCATCAGTAAAAAGATTGTTTTTTTTATCATTTTTAATTAAATATTAAATTAAAACCTACTTGCAAAGATAAACTATTTGCTGCTGACAGATTTCTATACGATAATAGATTATCTACCATTCCATAAAAATTAACATTCCCAATTTGTGCTGACAAACCTGCACCAATGTTTGTGAATGATAAATCATCAACTGTATATGTAAATTTTGTATGAAGTTTATTTGTGATTGATTTTTGATAAAACCCAGTGAAAGCCAATTGTGGATTGAAAGGCCTAAACACAGTGTGCAATTGAAAACCCAAAGCATCTGTATAAAATTCTTTGAAGCTATTATCATAACAAACCTTGCTCCTTCTCTCTCCAAAACTATATTTTAATGCAGCATTTATTTTTGTGGGCCTCCAAGAAATATAGGATTCTTGATCGTCTGTAATAGGTAATTGTTCTTTAAAACGTTCATCTATTTCTCCCCAATAATTTCTTGGATTATCTGGATCGAACGTAAAATTTACGCCTTCATATAGAAAATCGCCTTCTACTTTTGTATTTTTAATATTGGTTTTATGGTTGATGAAACCCACGTCTAAAATACTCCCAGAAATCTCCAGTTGAGGAGATATATGATAGGTAAAACCTACATCAAAACCCAAACCTAAATTATCACCCAAAAAAGTATTTTTTAAATATTGACTTGTATCTTCTATATATTGATTTGTTTCTGAATTGACCAAACCAGAAGTTCTTGCGTTAAAATTTACGGCATTTAAATAACTTGTGTACAAATTATTTGTGCTTTCATAGGTTGAAAAAGTTCCTGTGTTGTTGGTAGATTGCATATTGAATGCAGAGGAATATATTTTAAATCTAGCTCCTAAGGTAAGTTTCTCATCAATTTTTTTAGAAAATCCTGCATGAAGAACTCCCAAAACATCTAATTGATATGATATTTGAGAAATTCTAAAATTTTTGTTGATGAAAGCATCATTTCCTTGTGTAAATAACGTTAAAACATCTTTTGGAAAATAACCAAAAGCATCTATTTCTTCATAAAAACCGAAACTAATATAGGTTTGATCATTAAAGCGAAAACCACCACTTAAAATTTCTATTTGTGAGTTAAATTTTATAAAATCGTTTGGTTTTAAATTGCTGATAACTTCAGCAATTTTATCATTTATATTTCGATTATCCACAGCAAAAATATCTGACAACACAACCCCTTTAGAACCAGTTTGTGTTGAAATATTAGACAAAAAAGGGAGTCCAATATGAAATTTATAGTTAGTTTCTGATGCAGGATTTAGCAAAAGTGTTTGTGGTAATTCTGCAAAATTGTACAGAATTTGTTTGTTTTGAGCCGTATTTTTAAACGCATATAAAATCAGCAATAAAAATAAAAGTTTCTTCATCCTAAAATTCTGATTCTATAAATAAGGTTATAGAAGATTTAAAGTCAAATTCACTAGGATCTGATGGACTTAGCTGCGTTGTTTTATTTTCTAGAGATGCAGTAATTTTTACTTGAGTTGCATTTAAAACTTGAAGGTTTGTTGCGATTATAATTTCCTCTTCATAAGGAGGTGGATTTACATCGAAACTTTCTACAAAAATGGGCGAAAAAGAATAAATAATAATATTACTACGATTCAAAAAATCTACCTGAATTGTAATATCTCTATCAAATTCATTTTTAAATTCTGCATTAAAAACCAACTTTACTACATTATTTCTAAGATAATCTTCATCAAAACCTTTAAATTCAAAAACATCAGAAACAGTGTTTTTTTGAGTAGTTCCTGAAGAATCAAAAAACTGTATAGGTTTTGCGTTAAAAGATACTAAAGCAGTAGTTAAAACTGGTTTTAGTGTATATGCTTCAATTTGCTTAAAATCTAAGGTTTCTGCACAGCCAGCAACTATAAATAAGAATAAAATTAAGGCAATGTTTTTAGGGAATTTCAATAAATATTTCATTTAGATACGTAACGCTTTTGCTTTTACAAATATTGCTTTAATTCTAAAAGCGATGTGATACTTGTATAAGCAGGATCTTCTTTAGGTTTATGATCAAAATTGCAATAAATTGCTGGTATGCCAATATTAATCGCTCCAAAAATGTCTGCCTCCAAACTATCACCAATCATAATAGAATTTTCTTGATTTGCGTTGGTAACTTTTAAAGCATGATGAAAAACTTTAGGATTCGGTTTTTTAACGCCCACAGATTCTGATGTAATTATAGCATCAAAATAAGGGAGCAATTTAGAGTTTTTCATTTTTTTATGCTGAATTTCCTCAAATCCATTGGTAATAATATGCAATTGATATTTATCTTTTAGATAGTCTAAAATTTCGAAAGTGCCCTCAAAAAGATGATTAAAATCTGATAAATACTCAATGTATTCAATAGCTATTGTATCAATTAAATCGTCTGAAATTGAATAATTTATAGCATCAAAAGCTTTTTTAAGTCTACCATATCTTAATTCTTTTTTAGATACTTTTTCATCTCTATATAATCGCCAATATTCGAGATTTATAGGTCTGTAAACCTCTAAAAAAGTATTTAAATCTGTATTTATTTGTTGCTTTTTAAACACTTTTTCGAAAGTTAAATCAGAATTTTTCTCAAAATCCCATAAAGTATGATCTAAATCAAAAAAGACGTGTTCTATATTTATCATTTAAGGTATATTTGATTTCCACTATTTAAGTAGGTAATATGCAACTATTTTCTTTTTTAAAAAAAGAGTTTGTTAAAAATGTATTAACATTAGTAACAGGTTCTGCTTTGAGTCAAATAGTAATCTATGCATCAATTTTAATACTTACAAGGCTTTTTTCTACCGAAATTTTTGGAATTTATATGCTGTTTTCATCAGCCACTATTATTCTAAAACCATTGGCAACATTACAGTATGAATTTGCAATTGTTTTGCCAAAAAAAGATAAAGATGCTCTTAATCTATTAGGTTTTTCTTTAATTGTATTAATTTGTTATGCCATTTTATTGTTATTGATCCTTTTTATTTTTAATGATAAAATAGCCGACTTTTTTAATATTCAAGAACTTGCAAATTTCATTTATCTTTTGCCTTTAAGCGTTTTGCTTTTTGGGAGTGTTTCTATTTTTGATTATTGGAATAATAGAATGAATAACTTTAAAAACATCTCTAAAGGATTGTTGGTAAAGTCTTCTACAATGAGTGTTGCTCAAGTTGCAACTGGTTTTAGTGCATTTAATGGGATAGGTTTAATTCCTGGCATGCTTTTAGGTCAATTTTTACAATTACTTTTTCTACTAAAAGTTTCAGTAAAATCTATAAAGAGCGCTCGTAAAGAAATCTCTTTTAAAAACATGCTTTTTCTGGCTAAAAAATATAAAGATATTCCTGTCTTTAACACGATAATCAACTTAACAAATAATCTTTCTAATGAGCTTCCTGTATTGTTAATTACCAAATATTTTGGGTTGGCAAGTTCTGGAATTTATGGGTTGGCTATAAAATTTATGAGAGCTCCAGTTGGCATTGTTCAGCAATCTGTAAGTCAAGTTTTTTTTAATAAAGCAAGTAAAATTTATAATGAGGATGGCAATCTACACACACTTGTAAAAAAGACAGCTAAAAATTTATTGTTGATAAGTGCCCTAATTTTTATACCTCTTTTTGTAATTTCTTTTTATTTAGATTTTCTTTTTGGAGACGATTGGCAAGATGTTGGTTTGTATGCTAGAATATTAATTCCATGGTTATTTTTTGCCTTTTTAAGCAACCCAATAAACTCTTTAATCATGATTTTAAACAAGCAAAAAACCATGGTTATTTTTGATGTTTTACTATTAATTTTTAGATTTTTAGGCTTGTTTTTAGGCTATTATTATTATAATGATATTGTAATTTCATTAATTTTTTTCTCTTTTGTAGGTATGTTGTTCAATATCCTTATTTTTATCTATCTTTTAAAAACAGCGAAAGAGAAAAAAATTGCTTACTTGTAATATGAACATAACTTTAAAAATTAACAAAGGGTTTAATTGGTACAAAACAGCAACTTTCTTTTTTAAAGGATATTTTTATGTTGATGATCTCTTTTACGAAAAAGAAGATGCCATAAACTATGTTTCTAAAATTAAGAATAGTACTCAATTTAAAGAACTTTTATCAGCATTAAATGGTGTTTTTACCCTTGTTTTTAAGGATGGAAACAAGATGTTTTTAGCATCAGACATTACAAGATCATTCCCTGTTTTTTATACTTTACAAAACAATCAACTGTATTTTAGTGATGACATTTTTTACCTTAAAAATCTCTTTAAAATTGATGATTTTGATGGGTTGTCAGAAATAGAATTCAAAGCATCTAATTACACACATGGAAAAAAAACGTTGTTAAAAAATGTTTTTCAAATACAACCATGTGAATATTTAATTGTAGAAAATAATGCAATTGTAGAAAGTGATTTCTTTTATTCTTATGCCATACAGAAAGAAAGTTCTGATTCTTATGATGCGTTAAAAAACAAAGCAGTTATTGCTTTCGAAAATTCTTTTAAAAGATTTATTACGTCTTTAAATAATAGAACTGCTGTAATTCCTTTAAGTGGTGGTTATGATTCTAGATTAATTGCTGTACTATTAAAAAAACATCAGTATAAAAATGTAATCTGTTTTACCTATGGAAATAAAAATAGTTTTGAAATAGAAAACTCAAAAAAAGCAGCAAAAGCATTAGGTTTCAAATGGTTTTTTGTTGAATATAATTCTAAATTAATTGAAGGATATATACACACAGATGAGTTTAAAGAATATGCTCATTTTGCAGGTAAATTATCTTCAATGCCTTATTTACAAGAGTTTTTTGCTGTTAAATATTTACAAAAAGAAAAAATAATTGCTGATGACGCCATTTTTATTCCTGGTTTTGCTGGCGATATTTTAGGAGGTAGCGAATTTTACAAAACAATACCTGAGAATTTAAAAACAATAGAAATTGAAAGTCTAATTCTTGCAAAAAAATTAGATAATTATAAATTATCAAACCAAGATAAAATAAAATTAAAAAAAGAACTTACAAACAATTTAAAAAGATTCGATGAAAGCTATCATCAAAAACTACCAGAAACAGTTTTTGAAGATTATAATATTAAAGAAAGAATAGCAAAATACGTTTTTAATTCAGCTAGTTTTTATGCATTTTTTGGTTATGAATATCGCTTTCCTTTTTGGGATAAAGAGTTGCTAGATTTCTTTAAAGCTGTACCCATAAAATATAAAGTAATGAAAACACTTTTTGATGATGTTTTAATTGATGTGTATTTTAAACCACATAATGTTTACTTTAAGAAGGAAATTCAACCCACTACAAAAGTAATCGAATTACAAAAAATTAAAAATAAAGTGAAGCCTTTGTTGCCAACCTTTATCAAACAAAAAGTTTTAGAAAAAAATGATTGGAATAATTACAAACCCATTACCCAACAAATGGTTGATGAAATGCGTTTAAAAAAGCTTAAATTTCAAAGAATGTCTAAAGATTACAACGAAATTATTGCTCAATGGTATCTTTATTTTTCTAAAAACAAGTTTTAGCTTTTAAATAATTTCACCAAAAAAGGCAAATTACTATATTTTATTTGTTGATACGTATGCGTTTCTGCACCAAAGCTTAAGAAAAACTTTGCAATGCTTTCCATGGATGAACCTCCAAAATGAAAAATATCATACTTATGTTGATATTTAAAAATTGCACGATCTATTAAAAAAGTATTCTCGCCATTTTTACGATGCTTAAAATCTGTAGACGAAACTAAAATAGTTACTTTATGTTGATGTTTTAAGAAAAAACCAGATGCAACCAATGTGTTTTCTTCATTGTAAATTGATAGCATCTCTCCTACTCCTTTTTTAATACATGTATTAATTAATTTCTCTAAAACTATATAATCTTTGCCTGTAATGTAAGGCGTTCTTTTGCCTACATTATTTTTAAAAAGCTGAATTAAATTCTCTGGAGAATCTCCCCATTTTTCTACTAAATTTGCGTTTTGTGCTTTTCTTAAATCTTTTTTCCTGTCTTTTCTATACCCATCAAAAACAGCTTCATAATCATCTTTAATAGATAATAACTGCATTTGTTTATCTATCAAAAAAACTGTTGATTTTGAAATCCTATTATCAACATTTAACCTTGTTTCTACAGCTTTAAACTTCTTAAAAAGCATGTCAAAAAAAGATTGATAATTAATGGAATCATCCAAAGAAAAAACACCCAATTCTAGCAACCAAAAAGGTGGATACACGTATTTAATGCCATATTTTTTACGAATAGGAATTGGCATTACAGCTTTGTAATCATCCAAAACTAAAATAGCCCAAGTATCTGCGACAATATCTAAATACCAAGAAAATCCATAGATGTTACTTTGGATTGAATTTTCAATACATACATTGTATTTTGCAACATTTAAGTCTTGTCTTTTTACGTATGTTATCATCTAAGAATTGGCTACTTTTAACATCGATTCGTATAAACGTTTCCAACCTTTCCAACGTAAATAATCACTTAAACTTTCGTTATGAAAAAGTGTAATAAAGGTTCCGTTTACAGCTTGTACTTCGTTTTTTAAGTCTCTAATTCTACCTAAAGATTGCTTTGGCGTTAACTTCATATAATCGTTTAAAGTAGTGTCCATCAACGCAAAAGGGAATATTTTTAAAGGCGTTTGAATCTCGAAATCCAAATCGTAAAAATAAAAAGGTGTACAAGTACTCGCTCTAAACCCAACATTGCTTGCATAGCCCATAGAATAATCTTCTTCGATTTCTAAATCTATTAAATGTTGATAGGTTTCTGGCAAGCTAAATCTTAAATAATGTTGTCTTGAACTTTTTACTGGCGAGTTTGTAATACTTTCTAAACGCTCTTTTTCTTTCTTTAAAAGTTTCGCTTTTTCCATCGAAAAATAAGAAGGATGCAAACCTACTTTTGCATAATCGCCCATTTGTTTAATCAGCAATCTATATTTACTTTTTGAAGCAGAAACATTGGTATCAAAAGTGGTATAATCGCCAATTAAAAAAAAGAAAATAGTTTTTACATTGTATTCTTTTTCAAGTCGTAATAATTTTTGAAACGTGTCAAAAGGATCGTCTTTTAAATTAAAAATAACTGCTAAACGATAAAGTACATTTAAAAGTCTAAACTTGAATAAATCGTTAAAAAAACCACCTAAACTACGTATCAAACTTTTATGTTTGTAGGCAAAAGCATTGTCTATATCAATGGTAGAAATATAAGAATAGGTTCTTGTTTTATATTCGTATTCTGGGAATTTTTCTTTCAGTAATTTTAAAAATTTATACGCCCAAATATCAACCACAGGTTTTTCTAAAAACCCTTTTTTAAACGCTAAACTTTGCTCTGCAGAATAACGCCCATGAACGTCTTTTACGTGTGGCAAATATTCTTCATAACGAGTTACCAAATAAAAACTTGCTGCAAAAATATCAAAAGGAATTGCCGACTTTAAATTGGTTGCAAAAAAACAAGGTACATCATCCCATTTATTGAGCGTAATTTCTAAATCGTTTACACCTTGCTCAAATAATAACGGATTACTTTTTATAAAAAACTCGCCTCCCAAAGGTGTTTTTGTGTACGATAATTTTGGACCATTATGTGCCACAAATTCTTCTACTTTAGAAGTAAAATCTACAGGAATCAATAAAGTTCTTGTAAGAAGATGCTTAAAGATATATCGAATTCTTGGTGTAATTTTATGTGTGTAAACTAATATCATTTTTTTGTTTAGTTAGCAGTCTTCAGTTGGCAGTCTTCAGTGTACAGTCTTCAGTGTGCAGTCTTTAGTTGGCATTCTTCAGTTGGCAGTCTTCAGTCATCAGTGTGCAGTTGGAAGTTGTCAGTCTATTGATGACTGCCAACTGCAAACTGTTTTACTGCGAACTATCAACTGCGAACTGCAAACTAAAGAATCCCTTCATCTGCAAAGCTAAAATAATCTTTTTCAGTAACGATTAAATGATCCAATAATTTAATATCTAAAGTAACACCCGCATTTTTAATTTTTTGAGTAATTTGTTTATCAGCATTACTAGGTTGTAATTTTCCTGAAGGATGGTTATGACACACAATTATAGCAACACAAGAAAGCTCTAAGGCTCTTTTAAAAAGCAATCTTATATCTACAATCGTTGCTGTTAAACCACCTTTGCTAATTTGTGTTTTTGCTAAAACTTTATTAGAATTATTTAAAAATAATACCCAAAATTCTTCATGCTCTAAATCTCCAATAATGGGTTGCATCAAATTAAAACCATTTTTACTGGAACTTATTTTGGGTTTTTCGAGTGCAATTTCCAATTGTCTTCTTTTGCCAATTTCTAAAGCAGTAATAATAGATATTGCTTTGGCTTCTCCTATTCCTTTAAATTCGCATAATTTTTCTACGGATAATTTTGCTAAAGCGTTAATATTACCATTTACAGATTGTAATATTCTTTTCGATAAACCAACTGCACTTTCGTCTCTATTCCCAGAACCAATTAAAATTGCAATTAATTCTGCATCAGACAAGGCTAATTTGCCTTTTGCCACTAATTTTTCTCTTGGCCTATCATCTAAAGCCCAAGTTTTTATGGTGAGTTTTTCCATCATCAATTTTTATAAATGTACGAAAAACCTTGAAATTGCTAAAAAACGTATTTTATTACGTTACCTCCTTAACTCTTCTTATCTTTGTAAACTATTTCTATTTTTAAAATATGAAGATTATAATTGCAGGTGCTGGAGATGTTGGTTTTCATTTAGCGAAGTTACTTTCTTACGAATCTCAAGATACTTATATCATTGATTTTGATGGTGAAAAGTTAGAATACCTTAACAATCATTTAGATGTGATTACCAAAAAAGGGGATGCAACTTCTATAAAACTTCTAAAAGAAATTGGTATTGATTCTGCAGATTTATTAATTGCAGTAACTGATAGCCAAAATACAAATTTCACAATTTCTGTGATTGGTAAATCTTTAGGCGCTAAAAAAACCATTGCAAGAATTGATAATCCAGAATTTTTAAATGATTGTGAAGTAGATTTCAAAAAGTTTGGATTA
Organism: uncultured Polaribacter sp.; assembly: GCA_963977615.1. Classification (GTDB taxonomy): domain Bacteria; phylum Bacteroidota; class Bacteroidia; order Flavobacteriales; family Flavobacteriaceae; genus Polaribacter. Next base: position 21,791 of record CAXBPL010000023.1, read on the forward strand.
GATTTCATGATCTCTCCTCAAGAACTAGCAGCGAACGAAATAAAAATGTTGCTAAATCAATCTTCTTTTAACGATACTGTTCAGTTTGAAAGTGGCCTGTTTAATGTAATGGGAACTGAGCTTTCTTACAAATCTCCTTTGGTAGATTTAACTGTAAAAGAGGCGAAACAAAAATTTAAAAACGTAGATTTTATTACCATCGCTATTAAAAGAGAAAATGTTTCGCAAACCATTATTCCAAGAGGAGATACTGTTTATCATTTAGATGATCAGGTATATTTTTCTGTCCCAAATTACAGCATTAAAGATTTATATCCCATTATTGGTAAAGAACAATTCGATATTAAAAATGTAATGATTCTTGGTGGAAGTAGTGTTGGCGAAAAAACAGCAAGACATCTTTGTGAAGATAATTTTAAAGTAAAGTTGATAGAAAAAAATAGAGAAAAAGCAGAAGCACTTGCTGAAACTTTATGCGACACTTTAATTATAAATGGAGATGGACGTGATTTAGAACTTTTAGAAGAAGAAAATATCAGAGAAATGGATGCTTTTGTTGCAGTTACTGGTAATTCTGAAACAAATATCATGTCTTGCTTAGTAGCAAAATCTAAAGGAGTTAAAAAGACAATTGCGTTAGTAGAAAATATGGATTATATTGATATTTCTCAAACTATTGGAATTCAATCTTTAATCAATAAAAAACTAATTGCAGCCAGTAATATTTTTAAACATATTAGAAAAGGTGGCATTTTAGAACTCGCTAATTTACATAATATAGATGCTGAAGTTTTTGAATTTGAAGTAAAACCAAATGCAAAAGTTACAGAAAAACCAATTAGAGATTTACGCTTTCCAAGAGAAGCTGTTTTTGGAGGTATTATAAGAGATGGCAAAGCTTTAATGTCTTTTGGAGATATGCAAATACAAAGTGGAGATAAAGTAATTGTGTTCTGTTTACCAGAAGCTATTGCTACTGTAGAAAAACTATTCAAATAAAAAATGGGTACTTTAAATTTAAAAATAATTTATCGATTTTTAGGAATTACAGCCATCTTAAATGGTTGTTTTATGTTTATAGCATTTCCTTTTAGTTTCTTTAATTTAGAACCTGAAGCTTGGGGTATTTTAAATGCAGGAGTTATTACACTTCTTGTGGGTCTTTTACTTTTTACATTTAACAAACCTACCAACACAAATATTCATAAAAAAGAAGGTTATTTAATTGTTACTTTAGGTTGGCTAACTTTATCTGTAACAGGAATGTTGCCCTATTTATTATCAGGAGCAATCCCCAGTATTACAGATGCTTTTTTCGAAACAATTTCTGGGTACTCAACTACAGGGTCCTCCATTTTAATAGATATTGAATCCATGCCAAAAGGAATTCTGTTTTGGAGATCTGCCACCCATTGGATTGGTGGAATGGGAATTATCGTTTTAACCATTGCTATTTTACCACTTTTAGGAATTGGAGGAATGCAACTTTTTATGGCTGAAGCTCCTGGACCTTCTGCAGATAAATTACACCCAAGAATAACAGATACTGCAAAACGTTTATATTTAATTTATGTAGTATTAACGTTTGCTCAATTTTTTCTTTTAAAATTTGCTGGTATGACTTGGTTCGATGCCATAAATCATGCAATGGCAACTGTAAGTACAGGTGGTTTTTCAACCAAAAATAATAGTGTTGCTTTTTATAACAACTTACCATTTGTACAATATATTATCATCTTTTTTATGCTGGTTGCAGGTACCAATTTTGTCTTAAACTATTTTGCTTTAAAAGGGAAAATTCAAAAAGTTTTTCAAAGTGAAGAATTTAAATATTATTTATTTGGAATTATTGGTGTTTCTGCATTTATTACAATTATAATTTACTTTTTTCAGGACCCAAACTTGCAAACTACCATTGCACATCCAAAAGTGTTTGGTGAGGCAGAAAGCGCCATAAGACATGCGTTATTTATGGTGACTTCTGTAGTTACCACTACAGGTTTTGTTACTGCCGATTTTACCATGTGGAGTTTCTTTGCAACAGGAATTTTCTTTGCATTATTTTTTACAGGAGGTTCTGCAGGTTCTACAAGTGGAGGTGTAAAAGTGGTTAGGCATATTATAATGCTTAAAAATAGTTTTTTAGAATTTAAAAAAGCATTGCACCCAAATGCCATTATTCCAGTACGTTATGATGGTAAATCTGTAAACCAAACCATTGTTTTTAACATTCTTTCTTTCTTTATCATTTACATGCTAATTTTTATCATAGCCTCTGTAATTTTAACTTTACTAGGATTAGATTTTTTATCTGCAATTGGTGCTGCAGCCTCTTCTTTGGGGAATATTGGCCCAGCAATTGGTTCTGTAAGTCCTGTAGATAGTTTTGCACATCTTAGTGCTGGAGCAAAATGGTTTTGTTCTTTTTTAATGTTAATTGGTCGTTTAGAACTTTTTACAGTGTTAATTTTGTTTACTCCTTTCTTTTGGAGAAATAATTAAAAGAATACCCAATTTTTAGATTTTAATTTTTATTGATGAAATAATCATATCTAAATCCTAAAATAAAATCAACTAATTCTTTGATATTTAGGTACTCCAAAAATGGATACTTTGTGAAAGATTTTGACACATTCTAACACGTTCTGACACACGATTACGCAACATGACACAACATTAAATTTTTTAGGGGGTTTTCTTCGAGTCTCCTTCGAGTCTTCTTCGAGAGAGCTAGGACTGTATTTTTAAAAAATACAATTTACTGGGAACAAACTCGAACAAAACTCGAACAAGATGCTAAACTAGAGGCAATTCTTTGCAAAATCTTATCTAATTTCATTTAGTTATTAAGAATAATATGTAGAAATTTTAACTCAAGTACGAGCCTTCCTTAAAATTAAAAAAAACAATTAAAAGGCAAATTGATGTTTATAAAGAACCTAAAAATAAGAGTTGAGGTTGTATGGTTAATGGGAAAATCAAAACTTTTCATATCATCAATTTTATCCATTCCTTTTTTTTGAAAATAATTAAATTTGACTTTATTATAAGTTTAAATCCTGATTAAGTTATAGTTAAACATTTTTTTCTGGTTTTATTTTCTATTATTTTTTTGTATTTTTAACAAAAATTAACAAATTATGAAAAAGAAAAACTTATTAAAAATTGCAATCTTTTCTCTATTTTTCGCCTTTAGCTTTCAAGCTCAAGTTATCAATGATAATTTCGAAGACGGAGATTTAACAGGATGGACTGAGGGAGTATCTGGTGATTGGATAAATTCAACATCAACTCCCATTACTGGTACTAGGTCTTTAAAACATAATTTATCTGTAGCTGGCGAAAGCTATATTTATCATGATATTTCTTCTCTAGATTTAACAACCCAAAATATAAGTTGGCAATTTAATTTGAAAAATAGTGGTTTTGATCCTTCAGGAAACAATAAATTTTGGGTATACCTTACAGCAAATGAAACAAACTTAAATGGTGCAACTGTTGATGGATATGCTGTAGGGGTTAATTTTACAGGCACTTCAGATCTTATAACTTTATGGAAAGTAACTAATGGTGCAGCAGATGGTGCAGTAATTAGTTCATCAATAGATTGGGGAACTACTGATTTAATTGGAATTAAAATTACAAGAAGTAGCACTGGTTTATGGGAATTAATAATTGACAATGATGAAAATGGTGATTTTGATAATTTAACTTCTCAAGGAACTGCTACAAATACAGATTATACTTTTGATGATTATTTTGGACTTAGCTTTACATTTACTAGTTCTAATGCTGGAGATTTAAGAATGGATGATGTTACAGTTGAAGGTACTACTCCTTCAACAGACACAACTCTATCTTTTAACTCAGCTACCTCAACAGTTTCTGAAGATGGTACTTCTATTGATATCTGTGTTGGTATTACAAATCCAGATGCTTCATCAGCAACCACTGTAGAAATTGCTTTAAATGGAGGAAGCACAACTGCTTCAAATCCTGGAGATTATACACCTTCTTCTGCTTTTACAACAACACTAACTTTTCCTGCAAATTCTTCTACTGATCAATGCATCACCATAAATTTAACAAATGATGGTGATTCTGAATCCAATGAAGTTTTGGTTTTAGATCTACAAAATGCGGCTGGTGGTAATAGTGCTACTTTAGGAACTACAACTCAACATACATTAACAATTACAGACGATGATTTACCAAATATTATTATCAATGAAATTTTAGCAGATCCAGGAGCTGTTGTAGATGCAAATGGAGATGGTACTGTTGATTCAGGTGATGATGAGTTTGTTGAGTTAGTTAATTTAGACATTACTTCTCTCGATTTAACTGGTTACACAATTTCTGATGCAGGTTCTGTTAGATACACTTTTGGTTCAGTTACAATACCAGCAGGAGGTTCTGTTGTTATTTTTGGAGGTGGAACTCCAACAGGAATATCAGGTTTTGCAGATACAGCTGGAACTCTTTCTTTAAACAATGGAGGAGATACTGTTACACTTACAAATCCTGGAGCAACAACAATAGCTACATATACATATGGTAGTGAAGCAGATGACGACCAATCAATTGGTAGAAATGATGATTTAACTGGAGCTTTTGTAAAGCATTCTACAATTTCATCAAACCCTGTTAATGCTTCTCCAGGAAGATATAATTCTTCAAACTTACCTTTTTCTACTCTAACTTGGACAGGAGCAACTGATAATGCTTGGACAACAGGCTCTAATTGGAGCACAGGAACTGCACCAATAGCTAGTGATGATGTTCAAATTTTGAAAACTTCAAATCAACCTACAGTTAGCACAGCTGTTACTGTTAATTCAGCTACAATAAATTCTGGTGCAACTTTAATTGCTACAAATACATTTACAGGAAACGTAACTTATAATAGAACATTAGCAAATGCTGGTCAATGGTATTATATGTCATCACCAGTAATTGATGAAAATTATAATAATACATGGGTAACAGATAACTCTATACCATCAAGCACGCAAGATGTAGATAACAGAGGTATAAGTTGGTATGATAATTCATCTTCAGATACAGATTCTGATGGAGCTAGTACTGCTGATAGTGCAACAGGTTTTTGGAGATACATGGAAGAAGGGACTTCAACTCCTTTTGCAGTTGGACGTGGTTATGGTATTATAAGGTCTGGTGCAGGTAATGTGTCTTTTACAGGAGCAGGTATTTATACTTCGGATCAAACTTTTTTACTAACACAAGGTGTCAATAATTTTAATTTAATAGGAAACCCATTTACTGCATTTGTAACTCTTGGAACTTTTTACACTGCAAATTCTGCAAATATAGATACAGATTTTTATTTCTGGAATGGCTCATCTTATACAACTATAACTTCTGGCGCTGATCCTACTTATGAAATAGCACCTGGACAAGGATTTTTTGTAGAAGCTACTTCAGCAGCTAATGTAACTTTTGAAATTGCTGATGCTTCTCATCAAAGTACAGATACGTTTCAAAAAACAGCAAATACAAGACCTGAAATTAATGTAACAGCTAAAGAAGATACTAAAGAAAGTTTTGCAAGATTTTTGTATATCGATGGAACTACAAAGGGTTATGATAAAGGTTATGATGGAAAGTTATTTGGAGGTGTTTCTCATTCGTTTGTCATCTATTCTGATTTAATAGAAAGTGATGGTAAAAAATACCAGTCACAATCTTTACCAAACTTAGACTACGAAAATATGGTGATTCCTATTGGTGTAATTGTTGAAGCTAATAAAGAAATTTCTTTTTCTGCAGAAGCTTTAAATCTGCCTGCTGATATCAATGTATATTTAGAAGATAGACTTACCAATACCTTTACAAGATTAGATGAAGCAAATAGTTCTTACAAAATATCATCGGATGTTGCTTTAGATGGAATTGGACGTTTTTACTTACATACAAAAAACAGTAGTTCTTTAAGTGTTGATACTGTAAATATGGATAACATCAGCATCTACAAAACAACCAATTCTAATTTAAGAATTGCTGGGATCTCTCAAGGAAAAGCTTCCATTAAATTATATTCTATTTTAGGAAAGCAAGTTTTTGAGGATTCATTTACTTCTAATGGCGTTCAAAATATTACTATACCAGCATTATCTTCAGGAATTTATATTGTTCAATTAGAAACTGAAACTGGTAGCTTAAACAAAAAAATAACCTTAGAATAATTACGAGATTTTAAATAAAAAATTATGCAAAAAAACATAGATAATACACAAGAAATTACTCGTAAAGAAGCTATCAAAAAAATAGGAAATTACGGAAAATACGCAGCTTTAACTGCTTTAGGAACCTATATGATATTAAATCCACAAAAGGCACAAGCCAATTCTGCTCCACAAGCTCCTGGAACTGGATTTTAATAAAATATAACTACAAAAGCCTCATTTATGAGGCTTTTTTTTATATGTATGTTAATGATTTGTTCAAAATCTGGATTGTAAATCTGACTTATCTAATTACTAATAAATCTTTTTTAAAAATTACTTTCTCACGATAATGATTGTACGATTAGTAATCTGTTAAACTAAATGCTACTATCATATATAAGACTTATATATGATAGTAGCATTTAATTATTTACAGTATTAATTTTATTTACCCCATTTTTTTTGGTGAAATAGTTAGTAAAATAGCTATCTCTCTTCATAAATATCTTATCGCTAAGAATATTTGGACATTTTCTAAACAACCTTTTTTACTTTTATATAGCTTTCAATTTTTATTTAAAGGAAGGTAAAATTGTAGATTTGGGTGATGTTGGTAAATTTAAAATGGGGTTTAAGGGCAATGCAGAAAAAACCTTGAATTATTAAGTGTAAAGACAACCATACAAAAATTTCATACCAAGTACCAACCTTCCCTGAAATTAAAAAGACAACTAAAAGGACATATTGATGTTTATAAAGGGCCTAAAAATAAGGCAGGTGGTTGTATTATTAATCGGTCGATTTAAAGTTTGTTCTTTTAATTTTGTTTGCTCCTTTCTCTTGGAGAAATAATTAATCTTTACTTTATTATAAGTTTAAACCCTGATTAATTTATAACTATATAGTTTGCTTGACTTTATTTTTTTGTGTTTTTTTGTGTTTTCAACGAAAATTAACTAATTATGAAACAAAACAACTTTTTAAAGATTACTTTACTTTTATTCCTAAACGTTTTACTTTCCATTAATACTTTAAAAGCACAAGCTACAGGAGATATTGCCTTTGTTGGTTTTAATTCTGATAATGATGATGATTTTTCATTAGTTGCTTTAGCAGACATTGCTCCAAGCACTACTATTTTCATAAAGGATAATTCTGGTTTCTTAACTTGGGATACAGGAGCCTCAATTATTTATGCAGGAACAGTAATAAATTTTACGGATGTTAATTCTAATACTAATCCTCTTTTTGGAGTTTCTATAGGAAGTATTTTATATGATGGAAATTTTGAATGGAGTTCTAATGGCGAAGCCATTTATATTTATGTTGGTACTGATAAAGAGACACCAACTACATATATATCAGGAATGATTAATTCTAAATTCTCTCACAATCTCACAGGTACAGGACTTACTGCTGGAATAAATTTTTTAAAATTAAACTTGGGTGGAAATACTGACGATGGTGGTCTTTATTCGGGTTCACGTTCAGACCAAACAATATATTCAGATTATTTATCTAATTTAGTAAATGCTTCGAATTGGTCCGTTGAAAGTTCAACTGGAGATGCTTTTTTACCTTTCCCACAAGTATCCTTTACACTCAATTCAACAGAATGGACTGGGGCTATAAATAATGTATGGAACTTAGCAGGAAACTGGAATAATGGAATTCCTACAAAAGATTCAAATATAATTATACCAGATACAGCAAATGATCCTATAATAACCTCATCTTTAAATACTGGAAATATTACTTTAAATACAAATGCGAATCTTACAATTACAGGTTCAATAACGAATAAAGGACTTACAAACATAAATTCTGGTGCTACTTTAATTTCCACTGGTACACTTTCTGGTACTGTAACTTATAACAGAGCTTTAACAAATGGTAGTCAATGGTATTATATGTCATCACCAGTTGTTGGTGGGTTTTATGATAGAAATTGGGTAGCTGCGAATTCAATTCTTCATGGTAGTTTAAATACAAATAATAGAGGCTTAAGTACTTATGATAATACTTCTTTAGATACCGATGATGATACAACAGGTCCTGATACTGCAACAGGAAATTGGAGATATATGGAATATAATGGTAATAATAAAGGTACGTTTAATGTAGGGCAAGGTTATGGAATTATAAGAGATGGTTCTGGTACAGTTTCTTTTACAGGAACTGGTTTGTATACAGCTAGTCAAGTAATAGGTATTACTCAAGGTGCTTCAACTCATTTTAATTTGGTAGGAAACCCGTTTACAGCATATTTAAATTTAGGTGATTTTTTTACAGATAATAACGGCTCTGTAATAAAAGATGCAAGTGCTTATTTCTGGAATGGTTCAGGTTATGACACTAAAACAAGTGGGTTACATAGCGATTTCGAAGTGGCTCCTGGACAAGGCTTCTTTGTTGAAGCTGCTGCAGATACAAACCTAACTTTTGATTTTGCTGATGTTACACATCAAACAACAGAATCATTTCAAAAAAGCTCAAGACCAGAAGTTCATTTATTTTTATCAGATGGAAAAAATAAAAAATATGCTGATATTTACTACATAGATGGTACAACAACTGGTTATGATAATGGTTATGATGGAAAGTTATTTGGAGGTGTAGAACATTCATTCGCGCTGTTTTCTCATTTAGTTACAGATAGTGAAGGCAAAAATTTCCAAATACAATCATTACCAAATTCAAATTATGAAAACATGGTAATTCCAATTGGTCTTAAAATAGAAGCAAACAAAGAAATTACATTTTCTGCAGAAGCTTTAAATCTTCCTGCTGATATCAATGTATATTTAGAAGATAGACTTACCAATACCTTTACAAGATTAGATGAAGCAAATAGTTCTTACAAAATATCATCGGATGTTGCTTTAGATGGAATTGGACGTTTTTATCTACATACAAAAACCAGTAGTGCTTTAAGTGTTGATACTGTAAATATAGATAACATTAGCATTTACAAAACAACCAATTCTAATTTAAGACTTGTTGGGGTCTCTCAAGGAAAAGCTTCTATTAAATTATTTACAATGTTAGGCAAGCAAGTCTTTGAGGATTCATTTACCTCTAATGGCGTTCAAGACATTACTTTACCAGCATTATCTTCAGGAATTTATATTGTTCAATTAGAAACTGAAACTGGTAGCTTAAACAAAAAAATAACCTTAGAATAATTACGAGATTTTAAATAAAAAATTATGCAAAAAAACATAGATAATAAACAAGAAATTACTCGTAAAGAAGCTATCAAAAAAATAGGTAATTACGGAAAATATGCAGCTTTAACAGCTTTAGGAACCTATATGATTTTAAATCCACAAAAAGCACAAGCAGCATCTGCACCTTCAGATCCTGGAACTGGATTTTAATAAAAATTATTTCAATTTTAAACGCCTCAAATCTTTTGAGGCGTTTTTATTTTTATATATTTATGATACGTATTTTTAGCAATTATGAAATCAATGAAAACGCTGTATAAAGTTATCGAAGACAAAACCATTACTTGGTTTGAAAACTCCAATGAGTATGTAGTCTTAGAAAACACCACAGCCGATATTTTAAAAAGATTAAGCAAAGAAATTTCTGTAGAAATTATAGCAAATGCACTTTCAAAAAAGTTAGATGTACCTTTAGAAAAAGCTGAGGATTTTATTTTAAATCTAAAAAAGAAACTTTACGAACCTAATAATAGCGCTAAAAAAGAAGTTATTAACGATGATAGAGACATAAAAAAACCTTCTTCTTATAATTTTGTAACGTTCTATAAAATAAATGAAGTTATTTTTAAAATCTCTTATTTAAATGAAAAAGAACGTTCTTTAATACATCCTAAATTTGACCATTTAGTAATTGATGCTGTTGAAAATTTTAACAATGAATTTGAAGTTTTTATCAATAACAATTATATATTTCTGTATGTAGATAAAGACTATATTGGATCTTGGAGTCATCATGATGTACATTATTTTCAAGGAAAGTTTTCAATGGAAATCATTCAAAAAATACATCAAAAGAAAGAAGAGGAATGGTTGGGTGTTTTTCATGCGTCTGCGATTAGCAATGGAAAAAAATCAATGTTATTTTTAGGTGATTCTGGCAATGGAAAAAGTACATCTTTAGCGCTTTTACAAGCTAATGGTTTTACTTGTTTGGCAGACGATTTTGTTCCTATGGATGCAAAAAAACAAGAAGTATATAGTTTTCCTGCATCCATATCTATCAAACAAAATAGTTTAAAAACGTTAATACCAATTTATCCTGAACTAGCAACCAGTACAGAATATAATTTTACAAGATTGAATAAAGTTGTTCGGTATTTAAAACCAAATAACGCTAATTTCTTTGCACATTTGCCTTGCAACGATTTGGTTTTTATCAAATATGAAAAAGATGCAAAGCTTAGTTGTAAAAAGATTTCTAAAATTGATGCTTTTCAGCAACTAATTCCAGATTCTTGGTTATCACCCAAAAAAGAAAATGCTCAATTATTTTTAGATTGGTTTGGTGGTTTAAATTGCTACCAATTAACCTATTCAAATAACGAAGAAATGATAAAAACTGTTTCAAATATTTTTAAGAATGACCTATAAAGAAACCTTACTTTTTGTTGGAAAATGTTTGACAATTAATCACGAAGAAAACCATAAAATAATCGTTGAAAACGAACTAAAATCAAATTCTATTGATTGGGATGTTGTTGTGAAAGTTAGCACAGCTCATTTTGTTTTTCCTACTTTATATTGCAACTTTAAAAAAGCGGATTTTCTACATTATCTACCAACAGATTTGGTTGAGTATATGATATATATAACTGATTTAAATCGTGATAGAAATGAGCAAATTATTACGCAAGCTAAAGAAATTAATGAATTATTGTTATCAAACAACATCACTCCTATTTTCTTAAAAGGAACAGGAAATTTATTAGAAGGCTTATATGAAGATATTGCTGAAAGAATGGTGGGTGATATTGATTTTATTTTCTCTAAAGAGGAATATCCGAAAGCTATAGAGGTTTTGCAAAATTTCGAGTATTCTAAAGTTCATGATACAACCTATGATTTTCCGATGTTTAAGCATTATCCAAGGCTACAAAAAGCAAACAATATTGCAGCTGTAGAAATTCATAAGGAGTTATTACTTGAAGAATATGCTGATGAATTCAATTATAGTTATATTAAAAAAGATGCACAAATTATTAATGGCATTCATTTTTTGAGTTTTAGAAATCAACTGAATTTATCAATTATTGCAAAACAAATAAATGATAAAGGTTCTCATTATAAAGATATTTCTTTAAGAAATGCCTATGATGTTTTTTTACTCTCTAAAAAAACTACTGCAAAATCGGCTTTTAATGATTTTATCAACCTTAAAAATCCTTTAAATTGCTTTTTAGCTTCTTGTGCTGTTATTTTTAACAATCCTGAATCGTTAGAATATATAGAAACTAAGGAATCAAAAGAATACATTGAGTTCTTTATAAAAAACCTAGAAAATAATGCTAGCAGTAAAAAGTTTCATAAAAAAATTGAAACAAAACTTTTTATAAAACAAAGACTAAAAATCATTAAAGATTCAATTTTTGATAAAGAAAAAAGAACCTGGCTCGTAAAAAGAACGACCGATAAAAATTGGCAAAATGAAAAATTGGTTCAGTTAGGTTTAAAGAAATCTAAACCAACCCCTTAACTTCATCAAAATCTAAACCACCATAATTACCTGAACTCATTAAAACAACTGCTGAATTTTTTAAATTTTCAGCAAACAAAAACTCTTTAAAAGCTGTTGGATTGGTATAAATAACCAAATCTTCTCTTTCAAAAGCATTGGCAATTTGTGGATGAGTTACTTCTTCTAATTGCTTAATTTTTACTGCATCAGGAGAATAAAAAACAACTGCTTTATCTGCAAAATCTAGTGCTCCTTTATATTCTGCTAAAAATTCGGCATTTAAGCTAGAATACGTGTGTAATTCTAAACACGCCAAAACAGTTCTTTCTGAGTATTGTTCTTTTACGGCTTTTGTAGTGGCAGCAACTTTACTAGGTGAATGCGCAAAATCTTTAAAAATTACGGTTGAATTACTTTCAGCAATTTTCTCTAAACGCTTGCTTGCGCCACTAAAACTTGCAATTGCTTCGTAAAAATCATCTTCATCAACTTGCATATGCTGACAAATCCATTTTGCACCTGCTAAATTTTGTAAGTTATGTTTTCCGAAAATTTCTAAAGGTAAATTCCCTTCTGCAGTTTCTAAATACGTAATTCCGTTTTCTATAAAATGATTGGGTGTTTCGTAAGGATATTTTTTAATGTGATTTTCAGAAGACTCTACAATGTCTTTCACATGTTCATCTTCAATATTATACACCATACTTCCTCCATTTATCATGGAATCTGTAAAGATTTTAAACTGTTCTTTATAATTTTCGAAGGTTGGAAAAACGTTAATATGATCCCAAGCAATGCCACTTAAAAGTGCAATATTTGGTTTATATAAATGAAATTTAGGACGCATATCAATGGGTGAACTCAAATACTCATCCCCTTCTAAAACCATAAAATCGTTTTCTTCTGTTAGATGAACCATCGTTTCAAAACCCTCTAATTGTGCACCAACCATATAATCTACCTCTCTTTCATGGTAATTTAATACATGTAAAATCATAGAAGTAATGGTAGTTTTTCCATGAGAACCCCCAATTACAACACGTGTTTTATTTTTACATTGTTCATATAAAAACTCTGGATAAGAATAAATTTTCAACCCTAATTCTTGTGCTTTTAACAATTCAGGATTGTCCTTTTTTGCATGCATTCCTAAAATAATCACATCTAAATCTGACGATATTTTTTCTGGAAACCAACCAAATTCTTTTGGCAGTAAACCATATTTTTCTAATCGAGCTTTTGATGGATTGTGAATGGTGTCATCACTACCAAAAACTTGGTATCCTTTTTGGTGTAAAGCAATTGCTAAATTATGCATGGCACTTCCTCCAATTGCAATAAAATGAATGTTCATAGGTAAAAATTATAAAGGGTAAAAATACAAAAGCTTTGCACAATATGAATTATCTTTATTGATAAACTCTAAAGCAAATGCGTTAATTTAAAAGTAATAAATTCGCGACTTTTATTTTTTTAAATAGTTATGGGATATAATTTAGAAAAACTTATGAATAAGTGAATTTTCGAGAAACAAATCAATGAGTTTACCATAGAAGAAACTAAATAAAAAAGCGGTTTTACGAACCAAAAAGACGCGTTCGCTAATTATGGATAGTTTTATAAGCTAAATTTCACGTGCTTTATAGCATAAATTCCCAATTATTGGGAGTAACAATTTCAAATGAAACTCAAAAACATAAACAAAAGGTTTCTTTTTTAAATTAATGAATAATGAAAAAATTTACAACAACAATAGTAATGATATTCTTATTTTCTTTAACCACAAATGCTCAAAACGATTTTGAGAAACTTTGGCAACAAGTCGAAAAATTTGAGGTTGATGGTTTGCCAAAATCGGCATTAAAAATTGTAGAAGAAATTTATACAAAAGCAGAAAAAACGAACAATTCTTCACAAATTATAAAGTCGCTTTTTTACAAAAGTAAATTTTCATTAACGTTAGAAGAAGATGCACAACTAAAGGTAATTCATAATTTTAAAGAGCAAATTGCTAAAAATGCATCTCCAACAAAAAATGTTTTAGAAAATGTTTTAGCTAATTTATATTGGCAATATTTTATTCAAAATAGATATAAATTTTACAACCGAACAAAAACTCAAGATAAAGTTGATGTTAATGATTTTAGAACTTGGGATTTAGACACGCTTTTTGAAGAAATTCACACGTATTTCAAAGCATCTTTACAAGAGGAAAAGTTATTACAAAAAATTAAAATTGATGAGTTTTCTGATATTTTACAATTGCAACATACTGCTAAAATATACACTCCTACTCTATTCGATTTTTTAGCGAATAACGCTCTTCAGTTCTACAAATCTTCAGAGACTTCCATCACTAAACCTTCTTATCAATTTACGATTGATAGTTCTGATTATTTGAGTGATGCTAAAATATTTTCTACGTTAAAAATCACCTCAAAAGATAGTTTGTCTTTAGAATTGAATGCTTTAAAAATTTATCAAAAATTACTTCATTTACATAGCATTACAAACAATAAAAATGCGTTTGCAAATATCGATGTTCAGCGAATTAATTTTGTGTTTCAAAATGCAACTTTCGAAAACAAGGATAGTATTCTATTTGAAACGTTAAAAAAATCGGAAGACAGTTTTAAAAACGATGAAGCGAGTGGTTTGTATGCATTTGAAATTGCTCAAATCTATAAAAATAAAGCGAAAAATAAAGAAGCTCTTGCCATTTGTAATGCTGTTATAAAAGATTTCCCAAAGAGTTTAGCTGCCCAAAAATGTTTTGTTTTAAAAAGTCAAATTGAGCAAAAAACGCTTTCTATTCTAACTGAGGAATATATTCCTATTGCTAAAAATTCAAGACTTTTAGTTACTTATAAAAATGTAGAAAAGTTATTTTTTACGGGGTATAAAATCGATCAAAAACAACTAGAGGAATTCAATAAAACTTATAAGTTTAATGATAAAAAGGCATTTATCAGCACCTTAGAAAAAATAAAAACTTGGAATTACAAACTAAGAAATGAAGATGATTATTTAGAACATTCAACTGAAGTCATTGTACCAAAATTTGAAAGTGGAATGTATCTAATTTTGGCCTCAGAAAATGGTGATTTAAACGAAAACTCGGTTTACGGAACTACCACAATTCAAGTAACCAACTTAACATTGATTGAAAATACTTTTGATGGAAAATACAATTATCAAGTAGTTGATAGAAATACAGGAAAGCCAATTAAGAATGCTGAAATTCATTTAAAAAGCAGTGGAAATAATGAAGATTCCTACATCAACAAAAAAGTTAATACCGATAAAAACGGATTTGCATCTATCAAAACAAATAACACCTTAAGAAATGTTGAAATTACTGTAAAAACCAAGAAGGACTTTGCGAATTTTGGGAAACATTATTTTTACAATCACAATTCTAACAACAGCGAAAATATAGATGATAAAATTACTATAAAACCATTTATTTTCACAGATAGAAGTATTTACAGACCAGGACAAATTGTATATTTTAAAACAATTGTTATTAAAAAACAAGGAGATACATCCGAAGTTTTTAAAAACGAGTTTGTTGAGGTTACTTTGTATGATGTGAATAACCAAATTGTAAAAACGTTAGATTTAAAATTAAACGATTTTGGTTCTGTTGCTGGCCAATTTATAATTCCAAACAATGGCTTAACAGGCGAGTTTACAATTGATGTTGATGAAAGTTCTAAGCAAGAAAGTAAATTTTACAAAAACGCAGATTTCGATATCGACTATAATAATTCTGTTAGAATTTCTGTAGAAGAATATAAAAGACCAAAGTTTGAAACTGAATTTAAACCCATCACAGAAAGTTTTAAAATAAACGATTCAATTAAAATTAATGGTTTTGCAAAAGCGTTTTCTGATGCAAATATAACTGATGCAAAAGTGGTTTATAGCGTACACAGAAAAGTGCAATATCCTAGTTGGTCTTATTGGAGAAGACCAAATCCGACTTCTAATTCGCAAGAAATTACCAATGGAGAAAGCATCACAGATGCATCTGGTAATTTCTTTATCAAATTTAAGGCGATCCCTGATGAAAGTGTAGACAAAGAAAGTAACCCCGTTTTTAATTATGAAATAACTGCTGATGTTACAGACATTAATGGCGAAACAAGAAGTGCAACCACTATTGTAAAAGTTGGCTATCATTCTTTAATTGCTTCTATTTTGATTGATGATAAAATTGATAAAAATCAAAAAGAAACGATTGTTAAAATTGAAACAAAAAATTTAAATGATGAGTTTGTTGCTGCAAAAGGTATTGTTAAAATTTACAAATTACAAGCGCCAAAAAATCCGTTAAGAAACAGACCTTGGTCTGCTCCAGATTATCAAGATATTTCTGAAAATGAATTCCGAAAATTGTTTCCAAATGATCCGTATACAGATGATGAAAGTGATGAAAAAAACTGGAAAAAAGGAGCACTTGTTTTTACAGAAAAGTTTGATACAGCATCATCAAAAGAAATCATTTTAAAAAACACTAAAAGTTGGCTTTCAGGAAAATATATCATTGTTTTAGAAAGCGAGGATAAATTTGGACAAGAAGTAAAAGACGAAAAAAGAATTACAATTTTCTCTTCAAAAGATAAAAATGTAGCCGATAATCAACTTTTTACAATCAACACAAATAAAACGTTTTACAATGTGGGTGATCAAGTTGAAATTCAAATGGGTTCTGCTTCTAAAAACATGACAGTAATTGTTCAAATTGAAAAGAATCATAAAATTGTTGACACGAAATTGATCAAATTAAACAACTGCATAGAAACAATTAAAATTCCTATAAATAAGGAAGATGTAGGTGGTTTTGCTGTTAAATATCACTATGTAAATTACAATTATTTTGAAGGTGGAAACCTACTTATTAATGTTCCTGAAAAGCAAGAGTCTATAGAAATTATCACTAATATTTTTAGAGATAAATTACAACCTGGTCAAGATGAAACTTGGAGTTTTACCATCAAAGATGATAAAAATGATGCAGTTGCTGCAGAAGTTTTAGCGAGCATGTATGATGCGTCTTTAGATGAATTTAAAGCTCATAATTGGAGTTTTAATCCAATTGCTGGTAAGCAAAACTACAGCTCTTATCAAACCAGTAATGCCAATAAAAGTTTTAGAAACACTAGTTTTTACATCAAAAATAATGAACGAAATTATTATCAAATTCCAACAATTGGTACTAGTTCTTACAATTGGTTTGGCTTTAGTTTGAATAATAACAGTTGGTTAAATCAACAATATTTAAGAGAAACTAAAAATAAAATTAATAGCACAAGAACAGATTTTGATGGCACAGTTACAGGTTTTATCAGTAATAAAAATGGAGAACCTTTGCCTGGAGTAAATGTTCAAATTAAAGGAACCACTTTTGGAACAAAAACAGATTTTGATGGGAATTATTCCATCAAAATTAAAAAAGGGGATGTTTTGGTTGTGAATTATTTAGGATATAAATCAGTAGAATATTTAATCGATTCTCAAACAAATATTGATGTAAAATTAGAAGAAGACCCTAATTCTTTGGATGAAGTCGTTGTTGTTGGTTATGGAACAAATAGAAAAGCTAAAATAACTAGCTCAATGTCTCTAGTTGAAGCTGAAGAAGTTAATTACGATTCTGGTCAACCAGGAGCAAACTCATTAGTTCAATTAAGAGGAGTTAATTCTTTAGCTGGAAACTCACAACCATTGTATGTTGTTGATGGTGTTATTGTAGATTCTTTTGATGAAAATGGAAGTAACATCACAAATATTTCCATTCTAAAAGACGCAGCTGCAACTGCTCTTTATGGTTCAAGAGGTGCAAATGGCGTTGTAATTATCACCA
>CAXBPL010000024.1:0-38720 GCA_963977615.1 uncultured Polaribacter sp.
AACATGGAGGTGTTTCTTTAGAGGAAATGATTATTCCTTGTGCAGTTTATAGTCCGAAATAAAAAAAATGGCAGTTTGCAGTCACAGTTTTCTGTAAAGATTGTGTCTGTTATAAATATAATAATTAGAAGCTATTTCCAGCTTTCCACTATATCTTTTTGCTGAAAAAGCAAAAAGGATGTCGTTTCAATCTGGGCTAGACTCGTTTGCAAACTTAATTATTATTCAAGCTTTTTTCACTTAAAAAAGCTTGAATTTTTAGCGCTTTATTTGGTCAAAAATTTTAAATAATGAAAATCATATTTCAACTATTTTTCCTGACACTGTTCATAAATGTTAGTTTCTCACAAGAAGACAAACTATCTTTAGCTGCTTTAGAATTAACAAAAGACAAGGTAGTTTATGATCCAAGCTATTTCTCCATTGAATATCCAAATGGAGATGTGCCAAAAGGAAAAGGTGTTTGCACAGATGTACTAATTAGAGCTTACAGAAAATTAGGAATAGATTTGCAGAAAGAGGTTCATCAAGATATGAAAGCAAACTTTAACCTGTATCCTAAAATTTGGAGTTTAAAAAGGCCTGATAAAAATATAGATCACAGAAGAGTGCCAAATTTAATGACTTTCTTCTCTAGAAAAGGGACTACAAAACCCATCACTAAAAATCCTGACGATTATAAACCTGGAGATATTATTTGCTGGAATTTAGGAGGCGCAATTACACATACAGGAATTGTGGTCAACAAAAAATCTCAGGACAATAAACGATTTATGATTGTACATAATATTGGAGCTGGTCAAGTTTTACAAGATTGTTTGTTTGACTTTAAAGTTATCGGACATTATCGATATTTGAATTAGTTTTAAAAAAAAATCCAAATTACCACTAAAAATTGAACCTCAAAGTTTTGAAAACCTTTTTGGTTTGCTACTTTTGTTTCTATGAATAAAAACTATTCTTTAGATAACTTATCTGAAATTGCATCAGAAATTATTGCATCCGCAGAAAATAAAACCTTATTATTTTTCGGAGAAATGGGCGTTGGTAAAACCACACTTATCAAAGAAATATGCAAAGTATTGGGAGTTACAGATAGCATCTCCTCACCTACTTTTTCTCTGGTAAATGAATACGAAACATCTAAAAAGGAAAAAGTTTTTCATTTTGATTTTTACAGAATTACGGATGAAGAAGAGGCTTTAGACATGGGAATTGAAGAATATTTCGATAATAACGACTGGTGTTTAATTGAATGGCCGAAAAATATCGAAAATTTACTACCTTTAGATGCTGTTGAAATTCATTTATCAACTTTAAATGATGGAAAACGCAACATTCAACTAAAATAAAACCAATTTTTATGAGTCAATTCTCTCCTTTTAGTAAAGAAGAATTACTACCACAAGCAGAAATGCTAGAAATACAAAAGAGAAAAGGTGAATTGTTTATTGGTTTGCCCAAAGAAACTTATATAGGTGAAAAGCGCGTTTGTTTAACACCAGATGCAGTTACAGCTCTTTGCGCTCATGGCCATAGAATAGTAGTAGAAACTGGTGCTGGAGATGGCGCAAATTATACTGACAAAGAATATTCGGAAGCTGGCGCAAAAATTTCTTACAATACAGAAGAAGCTTTTAAATGCAATATTGTTTTAAAAGTGGCTCCACCAACTGAAGAAGAAATTGCATATTTAAATCCACAAACTATTTTAATTTCCTCTTTGCAATTAAAAACACAAAATAAAAAATATTTTGAATGTTTAGCAAAAAAGAAAATTACTGCAGTTGCTTTCGATTATATAAAAGACGAGAATAATACATATACAGTTGTTAAATCTTTAAGCGAAATTGCTGGAACAGCTTCCATATTAATTGCAGGCGAATTAATGAGTGGCACTAACAAAGGAAATGGATTATTGTTTGGCAATATTGGTGGAGTTCCACCAACAAGTGTTGTAATTTTTGGAGCAGGAACTGTGGGCGAATATGCTGCAAGAACTGCATTAGGTTTGGGTGCTAGAGTAAAAGTTTTCGACAATTCGATTTCTAAATTACGAAACTTACAACATTGTTTGTCTGCGCCAATTTACACATCTACTTTGCAACCAAAATCTATTGCAAAAGCATTAATGAGATGTGATGTTGCTATTGGAGCTATTAGAGGCAAAAATAGATCGCCAGTTGTGGTTACAGAAACCATGATAGAATCTATGAAAGAAGGTGCTATAATTGTAGATGTAAGTATCGATAGAGGTGGTTGTTTTGAAAGCTCAAATGTTACTTCTCACAACTCACCAACATTTGTAAAACATGGTGTAATTCACTATTGTGTGCCTAATATTCCTGCACGTTATTCAAGAACTGCGTCTGTTTCTATCAGCAATATTTTTACGCCTTATTTATTAGATATTGCAGAAGAAGGTGGTTTTGAAAATGCAGCTCGTTTTGACAAAAGCTTAAGAAATGGCATGTATTTTTATCATGGAATTTTAACAAACAGAACAGTTGCAGAATGGTTCGATTTGCCATTTAGGGATATTAACTTATTAATTTTATAAAATAAAAATTAGGCCTTTTTTTTTATCAACTTAATTTAAAAATATTGAGAGTGTTAATTTTTAAATTAGCACTTTTTTTTGTGATGTAAGTGTAACAATTTAATTTCTAAGATGTCTTTTAATAAAACAATATCATCTAAAACTTTACAAAATGAAATTTAAAATAGTTACCATAGCTTTTCTTTTTTTATCAATGACGTTTTTTGCTCAAAAAACTGTTGAAGCCTCTGATATTATGAAAGATATCAAAGCAGGAAAATCAATTTCTTATCAAAATGCCAAAATAGTAGGAATTTTAGATTTTACTTTTATGGAAGAAGCTTCTAAAAAAATCCCTAAAAAGAAAAAAAGTTTTTGGTGGGGAAATGGAAGCTCTACCAATGATGTAAAAAATAAGATTGAAGTTGACATCTCTTTTATAAACTGTACATTTAAAGATGATGTTTTAGCCTATATTCCTAATGAAGATTCAGGCTATACTTTTACTGCTGATTTTGAAAATATTGCTATTTTTAAAAACTGTAATTTCGAAAGAAAAGCAATGTTTAAGTATTCGAAATTTGAAAGAGAATCAGATTTTTCTGGATCTAATTTTGATGATGACACCACTTTTAAATATGCAAATTTTGATAAAAACACCAGTTTTGAGAACACAAAATTCACAGAAACTGCTACATTTAAATATGCAGAATTTAATAGAAATGTAAGTTTTTCGAACTCAGTTTTTGAAGATGAAGCAATTTTTAAATACACGAAGTTTAAAGATGGAGTTTCTTTTTACAACACTAATTTCGAAGAAGATTTAGATATTAAATACATGGAAGTTTCTGGGAGTTTTGATATCAACAAAATGAAAGTTGGTTTTGATATCGATTCTAAATACACCACAATAAATGGAAGAAGTTTTAATAAATATCTTTTGGAAAGTAAAAATTAAGTATCAAAAATAATTATCTCTAAAAAGGTCAGCAATTTGCTGACTTTTTTTTTGCTTGAAACTAAACTCATATTTTTATATAATTGAAGAAAAAAACAATAAGTTAGCTTTCGTAAAACATGAATATTTTTAGAGAAAAAACAAAAACTAGTTGCAAAAATTAAGTAATTCACAATTCAAAAAGACACTAAATAAGTATTTGTGAAATTAAAGGATTTTTACTA
Organism: uncultured Polaribacter sp.; assembly: GCA_963977615.1. Classification (GTDB taxonomy): domain Bacteria; phylum Bacteroidota; class Bacteroidia; order Flavobacteriales; family Flavobacteriaceae; genus Polaribacter. Next base: position 3,722 of record CAXBPL010000024.1, read on the forward strand.
TTTTGCAGTACAACAAAATAGACTTTATGCCAACAGAAATTAAGAGGTTATTCGATTTTCCTTATTATCAATTAGAGACTTATAATCTAAAAAAAGCATTATCCACAAAATACGATGGAAAATGGGAATCTATTTCTACTCAAGAATATATAAATCAGTCCAATCAATTAAGCAGAGGTTTATTAAAATTAGGGGTGCAACCTAATGACAAAATAGCAATAATATCTACAAATAATAGAACAGAATGGAATATTTGTGACATCGGAATTTTACAAACTGGTGCTCAAACTGTTCCTATTTACCCAACAATTTGCAAAGAAGATTACGAGTATGTAATTAACCATTCTGAAGCAATTTATTGTTTTGTTTCTGATGTTGATGTTTTAGATAAATTAAATCAAATTAAGGAAAACACAAATTTAAAAGGTGTTTTTACTTTTAATGATATTAAAGATGAAAAAAGCTGGAAAGAACTTTTAGATGCTGGTAAAGATACTAGTAATCAAAACGAAGTGGAAGCTAGAATGAAAGCTGTAAAACCAGAAGATTTGGCTACTTTAATTTACACTTCTGGAACTACAGGAAGACCAAAAGGAGTTATGCTTTCTCACAACAACATTGTTTCCAATGTATTAGCTAGTCAGAAAAAAGTTCCTTTAGAGTTTGGTAAAGATAAAGCTTTAAGCTTTTTACCTGTTTGCCACATTTTTGAACGTATGATATTGTATTTATATCAATATTGTGGAACAGAAATTTATTTTGCTGAATCTATTGAGAAACTTACAGAAAACGCTCAGGATATAAAGCCAGATGTTATGACAGCTGTGCCTCGTTTGTTTGAAAAAATTTACGATAAAATTATTTTGAAAGGAGAAGATTTATCTGGAATCAAGAAAAAACTATTCTTTTGGGCTGTAAATTTAGGCTTGGAATACAAACCTTATGGAGCAAATGGTTGGTGGTATGAAAAAAAATTAGGCTTAGCTAATAAACTTATATTCTCTAAATGGCAAGCAGCTTTAGGAGGTAATTTAAAACTAATGGTATCTGGAAGTGCAGCATTACAACCACGTTTAACAAGAATTTTTGCAGCTGCAGGAATGCCAATTATGGAAGGTTATGGTTTAACAGAAACATCTCCTGTTGTATCCGTAAATTTCATAAATGTTGATGGTGTAAAAGGTTTTAGAGTTGGTACAGTTGGTAAAGTTATTGATGGTGTAGAAGTTAAAATTGCAGAAACTGGCGAAATTTTAGTAAAAGGACCCAATGTTATGCTTGGTTACTATAAAGATCCTGTAAAAACAGCAGAAGTTCTTAAAGATGGTTATTTCTATTCTGGAGATAAAGGAGAAGTTGATGCAGATGGTTTCTTAAAAATTACAGGTAGAACTAAAGAAATGTTTAAAACTTCTGGAGGTAAATACGTAATACCACCTTTATTAGAAAGTGAATTAAAACAATCTTTATTTATTGAGCAAATAATGGTTGTTGGTGAAAATGAAAAAATGCCAGCTGCAATTATTCAACCAAATTTCGAATATTTAAAGGATTGGGCAAATGATCATAAAATCTCTTTTAAAACTAATGAAGATTTAATTAAAAATGAAAAAATTATTGCCAAAATACAACAAGCAGTTGACGATTGTAATGTCCACTTTGGAAAATGGGAACAAATTAAACGTTTTGAATTAACTCCAGATGAATGGTCTATTGATGGTGGACATTTAACACCAACTATGAAAATGAAAAGAGCAGTAATCGTGAAAATTTACAAAGATTTGTATGAAAAAATATACAGACCATAGATAATAATTTGTTTGATTCATTAATTTAAATGTTGATGATCAAATAAATAAATCTTTTTAAAATTAAGGTTTAAAAATCTTTAAAACATAAAAAAATCCCAAGTTAAAACTTGGGATTTTTTTTTATAATTACTGTAAATCTACACGACTATAAATTACACTTTAATAGAGCAACCAATAGCAACAGTAGTTGTTTTTTCTATCTTTTTGTTACTCAACAAGGCATCAACAGCATTTTCTACATATTTTTCTGTTATAGCATCTTCATCTCTAGAACTGTTGTCAATGGCACCAATATATTGTACTTTCATATCGTTTTTAGTAACAATATAAACGTGTGGTGTTTTTGTTGCTCCAAATCTTGGATACACTTTTTGACCTTCATCTAACAAATAAGGAAAATTAAAACCTTTTTCATCCGATCTAATTTTCATTTTCTCCATACTCTCTTGTGGAACAGATACAGGATTGTTAGGGTTAATAGCGATTACTGGATAACCACTATCTTCATATTTATCGTTTAAAGCGATAATCCTATCTTCATTCGCAACTGAATAAGGACAAGTGTTACACGTGAAAATGATGATAAAACCTTTGGCATCATCATAATCTGATAGTGATAAAAAATCACCATCTACATTTTTTAGTTTAAAATCACTAATAGTATCCCCAACAGCATAACCTGCTACAGGTTTTAAAGTAAAAGCTGCTGTTGTAATTGCAACAACTGCAAGTAATAATATCGATTTAATTGTTTTCATAATTTATGGTTTTAAAAAAGTTTTTAATTCAGTTTCTAACATAGAGTAATCAAAAGATTGTTCGTAAAATTTTCTATTATTTTTATTATAAATTAAAGTTGCTGGCAAAGCTCCAGACCAAGTTGAATCAATGGCTTTTATCCAAACGTTTTCATCAATATCATTCAACAAAACAACTTCAGATTGCAACTGTTTTTTATTGATAAAAGGAATTAATTTTTTTTCTACTTGTTTAGGAAAATCTAAACTCACCAATAAAACTTCCACATTTTTAGAAGCATATTCTTGTTTTATTTTCTCGAAATAAGGCAATTCTTTTACGCAAGGTGCACACCAAGTTGCCCAAAAGTTTACGATGTAAGTTGTATCATCATTTTTTTCTAAATAAGGTTTTAATTCATTGTAGTTTACCATTTTTACAGTTGATATTTCTTGCCAACTGCTTTCAGAATCATCAACAGTATTTGTTTTAGAAACCTCTTTTTTACAAGAAGAAATTATCAGTAAAATTGAAAATATTAATAGTGCTTTTTTCATCTATATAAAATTACATTATTTTAAAATACGACATCAAAAATTAACGCATAATTAACAAAAAAAATCCCCAAAAATAATTTTTTGAGGATTTTTTAAAACTTGACAACTAGAAAGTTAGTCATAAATTTCATTCAAAACTTTTGCTAAACGAATTCCGCCTTTTTGTAGTTGAGTTCTTACAGTTCCAAAATGATCATAAGAATAATTATAACGTAAATTCTCTCCTACTTTAACAGAATTGTAAACCTCTTTTGTAACTTCATGTACTTCATTTACCCAATCTACAACAGAACCTTCTTCTATAAATTCTATTTGTTTTTTCGATAAATCATCAGCATTTTCTGCCAATTCAATATAACTCATGTTCCAATCTGCAATCATGTTGGTGTCCCAAACTCGATGTAAGTTTGATCCATTTCCAAACCATTGCACTTGCACATCATTACCACCTTTATCTTCTTTTCTTCCAATATGCATGGGTTGATGCAAATCTCCAACTAAATGCACCAACATTTTTAAATGAAAAACTTTATCTTCATCAGTACTATTTTCGTCTTTTAAAACAGTAATACATTTTTCGATTCCTTGCACTAAATCTCCTTGAGGATTTTTTTCTGCTTGCTCATACGTTTGATCTAAATCCATATTTACATAATGCCAAACATTGTAATCCCTATATTTTCTGTCAGATTTTATTTCGTCTGCATACGTAGAGACAAAAGCTAAACTTTGTCCTTTTAAAATTTTATCAATACATTTTTTTGTTTTTCTTGTTAAATGCTTTTCAGCAATTTTACCAGTTACTCTATGACCATTTTGTCCCCAGAAATAAGTTTCATCAGATGAGGAAGTCATCACCAATAAAAATGGTATCAATAATAAAAGTTTGATTTTCATATTTGTAAATTATAAATTTATTTTTAACAAAAGTATAAAAATAATTGCTTAATAATTTGGAAAAATCAAAAATTAACTTATATCTTTGTGATATCAATTTAATATCAAACTAAATCTTTTACATATGAAAGCTGAAAAAATCATCAAACTTGCGAACGGTTACTTAATGTTGTTTATCGTTTTAATATTATTTTTTGGAGGAATTATAATGTCAACAATTCAACAAACTCCACTTTACGTTCCATTAATCATTCTAGGTTTTATTGGTTTTTTCGGATTTATCTTAGTCAACCCAAATACTTCTAAAGTTATTTTATTATTCGGAAAATATGTGGGAACCATCAAAGAAAATGGGTTGTATTGGGCAAATCCTTTGTACAGAAAAAAAACAATCTCTTTAAGAGCGAGTAATTTTGATAGTGAACGTTTAAAGGTGAATGATAAATTGGGGAATCCTATTATGATTTCTACCATTTTAGTTTGGCGAGTAACAGATACGTACAAAGCTGCTTTTGATGTAGATAATTACGAAAATTTTGTTCGTGTACAAACAGATGCTGCTGTAAGAAAACTAGCAAGTATGTATCCTTATGATAATTTTGCTGATGAAGGACATGATGAAGATATTACGTTACGTTCTAGTGTAAACGAAGTTTCTGAAGCCTTAGAAAAAGAAATTGACGAACGTTTAACAATTGCAGGAATCGAAGTTTTAGAAGCTAGAATTGGGTATTTAGCCTATGCAAATGAAATTGCTTCTGCTATGTTAAAAAGACAACAAGCAACAGCAATTGTTGCTGCAAGACATAAAATTGTGCAAGGTGCAGTTGAAATGGTAGAAATGGCTTTGAATGAATTAAACAAAAGACAAATTGTAGAATTAGATGATGAGCGAAAAGCAGCTATGGTTAGTAATTTACTGGTTATTTTATGTGGAGATAAAGAAGCTTCACCTGTTGTAAATGCTGGAACTTTGAGTCATTAATGAGTAAAATAAAAATGGAAAAGTTTATACTTATATATGGATATATTTCTTTAAATAACTAACAATTATTTGTTGATATTAATACGAATAAAAGAAAATTTGAGATTAGTTTACGGAATCTAGAAAATCAATTAGAACCGTTTTTAGAAGAAATAAAGAAATGAAACACTAGGGTTATTATCAAATAAAAATGAGAAATACTACTCAAAAATATAAACTAGAAAACGGAATTTTGGAAATTAACAATTCCCAAATAAAAATCAGCTATCGAAAATTAAGATATGTTTTAGATATTTTTATTTTTTTTGCGAGCATTGCTTTTATTGCTTCATTTATAAAAAAAATACAAAATTTCAATAATCTGAATGAAACTTATGAGCTTGTTCTCTTTTGGTTTTTTGGTTTGTCATCATGCATTTTAGTCTATTTTTTTACTCGATCACTTTTTAAAAAAATATGGTTTAATACAATTGAATTAAATGATTTGATAAAAATAGAAATTGAAGATGACTATGAGGATCATAAAAACATAGATGAATACAGCAAAATTGAATTAACATTTTATAAGAATAACGGAAGAGAAAAAATAATTGAATTAAAGAAAGAAAATAATCAGTTAGAAAATTTTTTAGATGCTATTAAAATAAGAAACACAAGAATAAAAATAGAACAACTGTAAATGAATAAAAAGCAAATTTACGCAATCGCAATTGGTGTTTCTTTAGGCACTTCTGTAGGAACCACAGTTGGTGCAGTTACTGGAAATGTAGCAATGGGGCTAGTATATGGATCTTTAATAGGAACTTTAATTGGTACTGTTTTAGCATTAATAGCATTTAAGGATGATCAAAAAGAAGAAGAATGAAAGAATATAAAGTAGTGTCTCCAAAATTAGGTTGGAAAGATAGAAATCAAAAGTATGAAGATATTTTAAATCAATATGCTAGAGAAGGTTGGGTTGTAAATACAATTTTCCAAAACACTGGTGGAATCCTTTTTGAAAGAGATAAAAACAGATAATAATGAAAGAATACAAATTTTTAAAACAAAAAATGAGCTGGTCTAATAGTCAAAATAATTTTGAGGATGAAATCAATTCGCATGCAAAACAAGGCTGGCGTGTCATAAATATATATTGCAATACAAATGGTGGTGTTTATGCTCTTTTAGAGAAGGATAAAAATAGATAAAAATGAAAGTGTTTAAAGAAGAACAACGTTTTACACAAACTTGGCTAATTATCATTTTGATACTTGCAATTGGTGTTCCGTTTTTAATTGGTGTTTATGGAGTTATTCAACAGATAATTTATAAAGCACCTTTAGGACAGAATCCAATGTCAGATGTAGGATTGATAATTTTTACAATTAGCATGTTCTTATTAACACTACTTATTTTCTTGATAAAACTTTCCACTAGAATTGATGAAAAAGGAATTCACTATCAGTTTTATCCGTTTCATTTTTCCATGAAGAAAATCTCTTGGAATGAAATTTCAAAAGTAGGTGTTAGAACTTATTTGCCAATTAGTGAATTTGGTGGTTGGGGTTTAAAAGGTGGCTTTTTCTTTAATAAAGGCAAGGAAAAGGCAGTTAATATTTCTGGAAATATTGGGATTCAATTAATTCTTAAAAATGGTAAAAAATTATTAATTGGCACTCAAAAAGAAAGCGAAGCTAAAAATGTTTTAGAAACTTATAAATCAAAAATCAATTAATATGACACGTATTTTAACTTACTTAAGTATATCAATATTTAGCATTGCAGTTTCTTTGGCACAAGTAAAATCCGAAGAAATTACTATAAATAATATGGCTATTCAATTGCCAGGAACACTATCATATGCATCAGAAAAATCGCCTTTAATTATTTGGGTTCATGGTTCTGGAGGTGTGGATAGAAATGGAAATCAGCCACAATATATTAAACAATTTAGAGACGAAATCAATAAAAATAATATTGCCTTTTTTTCTTATGATAAAAGAACAGCCAACCCACAAAACGCTCAATTTTTACAAGAAGATGGTGTTTTAATTGCTGATTTTGTAAGCGATCTTAAAGAAGTTGTAAATCATTTTAAAGATGATAAACGCTTTACAGAAATTATTTTAGCTGCTCATAGTCAAGGTTCTTTAATTGCAATGATGGCTTTGAATAATGTTGATAAATATATTTCTATTGCTGGTGCAGGAGAAACGATTGACAAAACTTTAATAAGACAAATAACTGCACAAAATGCCGAATTTGGCAAACTTACTGCAACGTATTTAAATGAATTAATAGAAACTGGAGAAATCAAAGAAGTTGATCCAAATTTAATGTCGCTTTTTGCAAAACCAAATCAGCCTTTTTTAACTTCTTGGGTAGAATTGAATCCTTTAGAAGAAATTAAAAATGTAAACGTACCTGCACTTATTATTAATGGTGATAAAGATTTACAGGTTCAAGTTTTGGATGCAGAAGCTCTAAAAAGCGCAAAACCAGATTCAGAATTAATCATCATTAAAAACATGAATCACGTGTTAAAAAATATCGAAAAAGATGAAGACAATTTAAAGTCTTACATGTCTGCTGATTTTCCGATTTCAAAAGAGTTAATAAAAACGATTGTAGAATTTATCCATAAATAAAATTCCAATTTAGGGAAATAAAAAGGAGAAAAATGGCAAAAAAGAAAGCTTTCGCTTTGCGAGTAAATGAAGATATGATCAAGGCTATTGAAAAATGGGCTGCAGATGAATTTCGTTCTACAAATGGTCAAATAGAATGGATGTTAATGCAAGCTTTAAAAGACGCAAAACGCGAACCTAAAAAGAAAGAAGAATAATTTTTTCAAAAAGGTTTAAGAACTATACACTAAAAACAAATCTGTTAAAAACAACGCTCAATAATTAATGAGCGTTTTCTTTTTTATATATTGTTGCCAAATTCAAATTCAATAAACTTTACACAATGAGAAAACTACTCACCTTACTTTTTTTATGCACTTCTACCCTATTCTTTTCACAAGAATTTTCTATGGATTTAGTCAAAAACATGAAGCCTAGAAATATTGGACCTGGAGGAATGTCTGGACGTGTAACATCTATAGATGTTGTAGAATCTAACCCAGAAATTATGTACGTTGGTACAGCTTCTGGTGGAATCTGGAAATCTACTTCTGGTGGTGTAAAATGGGAACCAATTTTCGAAAAAGAATTAACGGCTTCCATTGGTGCTGTTGCCATTCAACAATCAAACCCAAGTGTAATTTGGGCAGGAACTGGAGAAGGAAACCCAAGAAATAGTTTAAATGGTGGTTTTGGAATTTATAAATCTTTAGATGCTGGAAAAACTTGGACAGCAATGGGTTTAGAAAAAACGAGACATATTCACAGAGTAATTATTCACCCAACAAATCCTGATATTGTTTATGTTGGCGCTATTGGAAGTCCTTGGGGAGAACACAAAGAACGTGGCGTTTATAAAACTACAGATGGTGGAAAAACGTGGAAACAAATTTTATATAATAATGATAAAACAGGTGCTGCAGATTTAATTATGGATCCTAAAAATCCGAATAAAATTATTGCTGCAATGTGGGAACACAAACGTGATCCTTGGTTTTTTAAATCTGGTGGAAAAGGAAGTGGATTATATATTACACATGATGGAGGAGATACTTGGAAAGAAATTACAGAAAAAGAAGGTTTTCCAAAAGGCGAATTAGGTAGAATTGGGGTTGCAATTGCACCTAACAATCCAGATGTAATTTATGCTTTAGTTGAAGCTAAAAAAAATGCACTTTATAAAAGTGAAGATGGTGGTTTTAAATGGAAAAAGATAAATGACAAACCAGGAATTGGAAATCGTCCTTTTTACTATTCTGAAATTTATGTAGATCCACAGAATGAAAATAGATTGTATACCGTTTTTACATATATCAATGTTTCAAATGATGGAGGAAAAAACTTTGCTGAATTAATGCCTGCTTATGGTGTTGATAATGGTGTGCATCCAGATCATCATGCTTGGTGGATTCACCCAACCAATGGAAAATTTATGATTGATGGTAATGATGGAGGTTTAAATATTACAAGAGATGGAGGAAAATCTTGGCGATTTATTGGCAATATTCCTGTCGCTCAATTTTATCATATTAATGTAGATAATGAATTTCCATATAATGTGTATGGAGGAATGCAAGATAATGGTTCTTGGAGAGGTCCTGCTTATGTTTGGAAATCTCAAGGAATTAGAAATTCTTATTGGCAAGAAATTAGTTTTGGAGATGGTTTTGATGTAGTTCCAGATAAAGATGATTCTAGATATGGTTGGACAATGAGCCAACAAGGTTCTGTTTCTAGATTCGATTATGTAACTGGTAATAATTATTCTGTGAAACCAACACATAAAGATCCAAATGTAGAATTACGTTTCAACTGGAACTCTGCAATAAATATAGATCCTTTTGATAATAATACCTTGTATTTTGGAAGTCAGTTTGTACATAAATCTACAGACAAAGGGTTAACTTGGGAAGTTATTTCGCCAGATTTATCTACCAACAATCCAGAAAAATTAAAACAATCAGAAAGTGGTGGTTTAACGATGGATGCTACTGGTGCTGAAAATCACTGTACAGTTTTGGTGATTGAACCTTCACTTTTAGAAAAAGATGTTTTATGGGCAGCAACAGATGATGGCCAAGTTCACATCACCAAAAATGGTGGAGAAAATTGGACAAATGTTGCCAATAATATTAAAGGTTTGCCAGCATTTAGTTGGATAACGCAAATTAAAGCATCAAACAAAAATAAGGGAGAAGCACTTTTAATAGCCAATGATTATAGACGTTTTAACTATACTCCTTATGCTTACAGAACTAAAAATTACGGAAAATCTTGGGAACGTATTGTAGATGAAAATGATGTACAATCTTACACATTATCTATTATTGAAGATCCAGAAAATGAGAATTTATTATTTTTAGGTACAGATGATGGTTTGTATATTTCTGTGGATGCAGGAAACAAATGGACAAAATGGACGAATGGTTTTCCAACAGTTCCTGTAAAAGATTTAGTAATTCATCCAAGAGAACACGATTTAATAATTGGTACTTTTGGAAGAGCAGCTTGGGTTTTAGATGATATTAGACCTTTAAGAGCTTTGGCAAACAAAAATGCCACTGCTAAAAAATTACATTTATTTGAACCTCCAACAGCATATCAAGCAGCAACACAACAACCAACAGGAAGTAGATTTGGTGCAGATGCAACGTATCAAGGAGAAAACAAAAAAGGTGGCGCAATTATTTCTTATTATGTTGATGTTCCTAAAGCTGTGGAAAAAGAGGATATTGATGATGAAAATGGAGACAAGAAACAAGATAAAAAGGATGATATTGACGAAAAGAAAGACAAGAATAAAGTTAAATTTGATTCTATAACATTAGAAGTTTTTGATGGTGCAAGACAAATTAGAACGCTAAAGTTTAAAGCGCCAAAAGAAAGTGGAGTTCATAAAACTACTTGGTATTTAAGAGAAAAAGGCGTTGATAGAGCATCAAGAAGTATTCGAAAATCTACAAGAGAAGCTGGAGGAGTTTCTGTAAAACCAGGCACTTATCAATTAAAAATGACTTTTGGAGATGTTGTTGCTGAACAAACCATAAAAGTTGAATTCGATCCTAGATTAGAACTTTCTGAAGAAGCTATCAATCAAAAATATAATGCAAGTAAAGAACTTGAAAAATATCAAGAGAAAATTGCTGCAATTGTAAAACAATTGGTAGAAAGTAAAAATTCGGTTACATCAATTAAAGCTGATTTATCTAAAGAAGATAAAGCTAAATATAAAGACGAAATTAAATCATCAACTAAAATAATTAAAAAAGTTGATAGTTTAATAGCAATGTATTTAGGTTCTATTGATAAAAGACAAGGAATTACTAGAAATCCAGAAATCACCGTTAATCAACGTTTTGGACAAGCAAGCAGATATATTCGTTCACGTTTTGGAGAGCAAACTGCAACAGAGCAAATATTAATGAATCAGTTTGTGGAAGAATTTAAAAAAGCAGTATCAGAAACAAATACATTTTTTAATAATGATTGGATTGCTTATAAAAAGTCTGTAGAAAATATTAATATTTCTCCATTCAAAGAAACTAAAATTTATAGCGCAAACTAAATCCACGAAATGAAAAAAATAGGAATTCTATTTATTTTAATTCTTTTATGTTTAAAAACAAATGCCCAAAGTGCTGCTGAAGATAAATTAGGAGCTTGGTATATGTATAATGGTTCTCATAAATTAACCGAAAAATATTCGCTGCAAACAATGGCGCATTTTAGGTATTATGAGGTTACTAGCAATTTTCAGCAAGAGATTTATAGATTAGGTGTTAATTACAAGTTTAATCCTAAAATGAACCTTACTTTGGGCGCAAGTTATGCAACAGGAGATTTGGCTTATGATGTTCCTTCTCCATATTTATACGAATGTCGTTTGTACGAAGATTTTAACATCAACAGTAAATGGAGGAAATTTAAAGTAAGACATCGTTTGCGTTTAGAACACAGGTTTATACATAAAAATATACATACAGATGAAACTCAAAATTGGTTTCGTTATGATTTAAATGTAAACTACCCAATAACGGATTCTTGGAGTGTGTATGTGTTTAATGAAATTTTCTTAAATTTAGATAGAAGTGAAGTTTTTGCTCAAAATTGGACAGGTGCTGGTTTTCTTCGAAAAATAAATAAAAACTTAAAAGTAAAGTTTGGCTATTTTCAAATTAAACAAAATAGTAGAACTTTAAAAAGAGTAAGAATTGGCTTACTTTTAAACACAGATTTCTTTTAAAATTATTATATATGTCTCAACCATTATTAACTAATGACGCCATTGTTTTTGGTGTTTTAATGCTTTCTTTAGGATTTGTTTTTTACACAGAAAGTTTAAAAACTGGGTTTTGGCCTAAGTTTTATAAAATTGTACCAGGTTTATTTATGGCATATTTTATTCCTGCAATTTTTACAACAGTTGGGGTAATTTCTCCAAAATGGGAAACTGTAAATGCCATTGGAGAAACTGTAACTGGACAATCTGAATTATACTATGTTGCAAGTCGATTTTTATTACCAGCAGCTTTAGTTTTAATGACCTTAAGCATCGATTTAAAAGCAATTTTTAATTTGGGTTCTAAAGCCTTAATTATGTTTTTTACAGGAACTGTGGGTATTATTATTGGTGGACCAATTGCCATTTTATTAATTTCAATTTTCTCACCAGAAACTGTTGGTGGTTCAGATTTTGATGCTGTTTGGAGAGGACTTTCCACACTTGCAGGAAGTTGGATTGGTGGTGGAGCCAACCAAACTGCCATGTTAGAAATTTACAAATTCAATCCTGCAAAATATGGTGCCATGGTTTTTGTTGATATTGTAATCGCCAATATTTGGATGGCAATCATATTAATAGGAATTGGTAAAAAAGACAAAATAGATAAATGGCTTGGCGCAGATACTTCTGCCATTGAAGATTTAAAACAAAAAGTAATTCTTTTTTCTGATAAAGTAAAAAGAAACCCAAGCTTAACAGATTTAATGATTATGCTAGCCATTGCTTTTGGTACTGTTGGTTTTGGACACTTTGCATCAATATATTTAGATGCTTTTTTTAGTGATTATGTTGCTTCAATTAAATCACAAACTTGGCGAAATATTTTCTCATTTTTAGGGTCAGATTTTTTCTGGTTGATTAGTATTTCAACAATTGTCGCTATTATTTTATCATTTACAAAAGCTAAAAATTACGAAGGTGCAGGAGCTAGTAAATTAGGAAGCATTTTTATTTACATTTTAGTAGCAACCATTGGTATGAAAATGGATTTATTAATGATTTTAGACAATGTTGGTTTAATTGCCATTGGTTTAGTTTGGATGTCAATCCATGCAGGTTTATTAATTTTGGTTGCAAAACTAATAAAAGCTCCATACTTCTTTTTAGCAGTTGGTAGTCAAGCCAATGTTGGTGGTGCAGCCTCTGCTCCTATTGTTGCACAAGCTTTTCATCCATCTTTAGCTACTGTTGGAGTTTTATTGGCCGTTTTTGGCTATGCAATAGGAACAATTGGTGCAATTGCTTGTACTATTTTGATGGAATTATCAGCAACTTTATAAAAAAAATCAGCATATTTGCACTCGAAAAACAAACAATAAATGAAAAAAATTCTTGCAATTTTAGCAATCTCTATCATTCTGTATTCTTGTTCATCAAAAAAAGATGGAAACATGATTGTAGAAGGACAAATTAAAGGTCTTAAAAAAGGAAAATTATATTTACAGAAAATGGTAGATACTGTTTTGGTTTCTGTAGATTCTGTTGCTTTATTAGGTACAGATACTTTTAGATTGACTGATAATGTAGATTCGCCTGTTTTATATTATTTAACTTTTGATGGAAACACCACTGATAAAAGAATTCTTTTCTTTGGTGAAGCAGGAACAATTACAATTAATGATAAAGTAGAATTATTTGGATTTAATCCAGAAATTAAAGGTTCAAAAAACCAAGAACTTCTAGATAAATATAATTTGGTCAGTAAAAAATTCCAAAGTCAACGTTTAGAATTTATCAAAAAAGATTTTGATGCAAAAAGAGCAAATGATAAAGATTTAATTCAAAAACTAGAAGAGGATTATCAAAAAATGGTAAGAAGAAGAGTTTTATACACAACTAATTTTGCACTTTCTAATGCAGATACTGAGGTTGCACCTTATATTGCTTTAACAGAAATGTATGATGCTAGTTTAAAAATGTTAGACACTGTAAATAATAAACTGTCTCCAAGAGTTAAAGACTCTGATTATGGAAAACGTTTTCAAGAATATTTAGACAATATAAAAGCGAATCAAGAAAAGTAGATTTCTTTTTATTACAAATAAAAAACGAGGAAGTAATTTAAAATTACTTCCTCGTTTTTTTGTTTTAAAATTATAACTGTTGATAAAATGATTGTGCAATAATATCCATTATCGATCTTTAAAAGATGTTCAAGTTGCTTGGTTATTATGCAAAATATTTTTAAAGTGAGTCGCTGATTAAGTTTTAGGTATCTTTCAAAAATCAAGATGAAAGAGATTTAAAAGCCTTTGATTAGCTGAATAGTTATAATTCAGACTAAGAGTTTTAATAATATTATAACTGGATTAAAAATATCTTAATACTTCCAATTAGCAACTATTCAAAATATTCATGACTAATCTTATCATAGAACTAAAAAAACCGAGCATTGCTGTTCGGTTTTTGAATTCTAAAAATATAATTTAATACTTATTGCTTGATAAATTTAGCAGTACCAGTTGTATTACCAACATTGTATTTTACTAAATAAATACCAGAAGATAAGTTAGAAACATCAATTGAAGCTTTTGTATCATTTACATTAAAACTCATTACTTTTTTACCTAATACATTAAATACATCTGCATTCTGAATAGTTTCTTTTGCAGAGATGTTTAATTTATTAGTTGCTGGGTTTGGATACATTGAGAAACCTAATAATTCATTGTTTTCTACACTTGCAGTTGCTGCTCTGTAAATATATAAATTATCATACCAAACTTGATTTTTAAGATTATCAGCAGTTACACCAAATTCTTTAAAATTTGCCATTGTCGATAAATTCACAGGAATATCGATACTTAACCAAGTACCAGCAACTAAAGCTGGAGAAGAACCTGCATTAAATGGATATTCTACAAAGATTGAACTTGGTACACCTACGAATTTTAAATTAAATACTTTAGAGGTAACATCTACAGTTTCATCAATATAAACATCTACATGCATGTGAGTAAAACCAGTTACATCTACTGCATCATTTAAAACAATTCCTTGACAATTGTTTCCTTTAAAGGCAACAATATTATCGCCAGCTACTTGAATTGTTTCAACAGAATTATTACCACACCAACCAGCATCAAAATTAAGAGCAGTATTTGTGTAAGCATCACTATAAAGTGAAACAACATCCCAAGCATTTCTTGCAGGTGGTGTTGGAGCTGCTGTTGTAGGAGCTTTATCTAATTCAAAAGAAATAGTATATGTTTTTGTTGAAGTTCCATTTCCTGCAGTTACTAAAATAGTAGTATTACCA
This sequence comes from uncultured Polaribacter sp., assembly GCA_963977615.1. GTDB lineage: Bacteria > Bacteroidota > Bacteroidia > Flavobacteriales > Flavobacteriaceae > Polaribacter. The sequence goes on from CAXBPL010000024.1 coordinate 18,860, forward strand.
GGTATTGAAGTTGCAGCAGTAACCACAGCATTTGCTGATGCCTCTGTTACTGTAGCAGTTACAACTGGAACCGAACCTCCTTGTACAACTCTATATGCATAAGTATCTGTAGCTGAAGAAAATCCAGACACAGTAGTTCCATCAATTTTAATATCGCTTAAAGTAGCAACTGTATTCGCTGCAACTTTTGGTCCAGAAATATTATCAATCATAAAAGTTCTTTCATCTTTAGTAACATCACCGAAAACAGTTGCATTTACAGCCCAATAAGCATGAAGAACAAAATTATTATATTGACCTGCTGCTGCTGCTGCTTTACCATCTTTTGCAGAGTTAAAAGTAAAAGATAAAGTCTGCCAAGTTCCATCTCCATTATGAGTAACTTCTGCAGCTGCTTCAGGAGCTCCATTTAAACCACCATTAACTTTTACCAAAAAAGTAATTGCTGTAGATGATTTTACATCGATAGTCATTGTTTGAGTACTTGTCAAATCAACAATCTGAGATAAAGTAAAATTAGTCCCTTGCCAAACTTCTGTTGCTGAATTACCAACCACCTGTAAAACTTGAGATGTATTTGATCCTGTTCCAGTTACAACTGTTGGTTTTGCCATCCCTCCAAATGGGTCTCCTAATAAACCTCCACTTTCTCCAGTTTCAAAACCTATTAAAAGATCTTGCGAAAACCCAATTGAACTAATCAATAAGGCTAATAATAAAGTAATTTTTTTCATAATTATATGTTTAAAAGATTATGAAACAATATTAACCTTAATGTGTACAATATTATCATTTTACACCTCAACAAAAAACATACAACCCTTGAAAAAATCAAGTAATATTGATAAAATCATAGAAATACCTTCTGAACGTAAGAGATTTAAAAAAAAATATAAGTTATTAATTATTAATTATTTAGCAATATGTTTTTTCTTGTATGGGTAATGTATGGTTGTAAAAAATAATGTTATGTTGCTAAAAATGATAGTATAGTTTTAAAAAAAAGAAAACTCTATAAATAGCATCTATTTATAGAGTTTAAAAAAATTAATGTAGTAAGTAATCTAGAATTTCACTTTTTCGTTTTTATCCCACAAGCCCCAATAAGCACCAACAATTCCTTCTGCTCCAACTTTCCAAGACTCATCAAAAGAAGAAAAATAAAAGGTTTCTATATTATTTTTATTTGCCCAAGCTTGAGTATTTATGAAATATTTCATAGCATTTTCTTCAGTAGAATGTGCTCCTTTTAAACTTTCGCCTTTACTTGGCCAACCTGTTTCAGTAATAATTACTTTTTTTCCATTTCCAGCAGCACTTGCTTGTCCAAACATATTTTGCATATGTGCTAGAGAATGTTCTAAACTACAACCTTCCCAAAAAGGATAACAGTTTGATAAAATAACGTCACAAACTGCTGTAATGTTAGGTCTTTTTGAAAACTCATAATACGCATCTACATAACCCACAGGAATATCTAAACCTTTTAAAGCATCTTTGACTCTGTTAATATATTCTATTAGTTGCTCTTCTGTTAAATCTTTACGATACATTACTTCGTTACCAACTGCTGCAATATTTACACAGCCTTCTTTTGCTAATTGAATTAAACCAGCTATTTCTAGTTCGTTTTTGTCCATATCATCTCCTAACCAAGCACCAACCATATTTTTAATTCCATGCTTTTTTGCGATTCTTGGAATGTGCTCATTCCCTTCAATACAAGAAAAAGAACGAACCCATTTTGTATAAGGTTTTAGAATTTTAATTCTTCTTTCTACTTGTTCTTCTGTAATTGTATCTCCAGGTTCTTGGCCATCTTCATACAGACTAAAACAAATGCCATGCATTCCTTGCTTTAAAGTAGTGTTCCAAAGTTTCGCTAAATCTTCAGTTTCTTCATATTTGGTAAAATCTACTCCAACACTTTCTTTAAAATCTGGACTGCTAGAATTAGTTTCTAAATTCTGAAACGAAAATTTACGTTCTTCTCTATATGACATTATGTTTGGTTTTATTTAAAATTCTAATCCAATTAATTGTATTTCATTTTTTCATCCTTATCCCAAATACCCCATCTTGCACCCAATTCTCCTTCTATTTTAACTTTCCAAGATTCATCAAAAGAAGAAAAATGAAATAGTGTAATATTTTCTTTTTGCGCCCATTCTTGGGTTTGTATAAAATATTTCATCGCATTTAACTTTGTTGGATTTGCTTTCTGAACAGTTTCTCCTTGACTTGGCCAACCAGTTTCTGTAATAATTATTTCTTTTCCGTTTGCTATTTTTTGAGTAATCGCATGTATTTGTCGTAATTGAAACAACGAATCTTCGATGCTTGCTCCTTCCCAAAATGGATAACAATTTGTTAGAATAATATCTGAAGCTGCTACCAAATTAGGTCTTTTAGAGAATTCATAATAAGTATCAACATAACAGACAGGAATATTTAAACCTGCTAATTCCTTTTTAACTCTGTTGATATATGCAATAATTTCTACTTCAGATAAATCTCCTCTTAATAAAACTTCATTACCAACAGCAGCAATGTCTACAGAACCTGTTTTCGCTAAACGAATTAAACCTTCTATTTCTTTTTCATTTCTTTTTTTATCTTTTCCTATCCAAGCACCCACTAATGTTTTTAATCCTTTTTGCTTTGCTATTTGTGGAATTAATTCATTACCATTTGTACAAGAAAAAGAACGAATGGAAGTTGTATAGGGTTTTATAATATCCATTCTTCTACTAATTTGAAGCTCGCTCAAAACATCATTTGCATCTTGCCCATCTGTATAAGGACTAAAACATAATCCTCTTAATCCGTTATTTAGTGTTTTAGAAAACAAGTTGGTAATTTCTGCTTCTGAAAGGTTTGAAAAATCTACACCTTGATACTCTTTTAAAACAATATTGTTTGCCAATGATCTTAAATTTCCTGCTCCATAACCAGATGACGTTTTAGGCGCATTTTTTAGTTGTTTTCTTTTTGATAATTCTGCACTTATTTCTAAAGATCTTTCTTCTGTTAAATTATAGCCTCTCATAATCCACATAGCTCCAAGAGTTCCTAAAATTGGTAAACCCGAATAAAACAAACGGATTCCTGTAATGGAAGCATCTGTGTTTACAGTGTCTGGCACAAAGCCAACTAAAGTCATAATTGCACCCGTTAATAAACCTGCAATTGCAAAACCAAATTTTACCATCCACCAATAAATTGCTCCAAAAACACCTTCTCTTCTCTTTCCTGTGTTTAATTCATCAATATCAATTACATCAGAAGTCATAGACATCATTAAGGTAAATAAACTACCAATACCAAAAGAGAAAAAAGGCAAAGCAAACAAAAACAAATAAGGTTTGCCTGGCACAAATAAGAACCAAAGCATTACATACCCTAAAACAGAAATTCCTTGCGAAATCATAAAAGCCTTCTTTTTACCAACTGTTCTAGATAATTTAGCCACAATAGGAATCACTAAAAAAGTCGTTGATAAAGCACCAATACTTCCTAATAATGTTGGCCAAAGACCAGCTGCTCCAGCATCTCCATTAAATAAATAATAAACGACTATAAAAAATGAAAAACCAGCAACTACATTAAATGCATTGTAAATTAAAAAAGTCGAAAAACATAGTTTCCTAAATTGTTCAATTTTGAAAGCTTCTTTAAAGTTTTCCTTAATTTCTTTTATACTACCACCAATTGTTTTTAACGTTAAAGGCGTTAAACTCTCATCATCTTTAGTAGATTTACTTTTGATAAATAAAGCTGGCACCATTGCTAAAACAGCAAAAACAACACCTACCCAAATACCTAAAGATCTTGTAGTTTCTGTGGTAGTTCCAAACCAATTATCATCATACATTACCACCCAAAACCAAGGTGCAATAACCCAAGCCCACTGACCAATCCATTGTGCAGTTGCCATAATATTTGTTCGCTCATGAAAATCATCACTCATTTCATAACCCATGGCAACATAAGGTACAGAAAAAATTGTTAGTCCTAAATAGAAAATTAAAGACCAAATTAAGAAATACGTGAAATTATAGCTTACCCCATCAATTATATACATTTGCCATAATAATGAAAAGGAAATCCCCATTATTACAGCTCCCAAAAGCACATATTGTCTTCTTCTTCCCCAAATTGATCTTGTATTATCAGAAATAAAACCCATGATTGGATCTGTAATAGAATCGAAAATACGAGGAAGAAAAAATAAGATTCCCCACATCCAAGTTGGGAACTCATAATTCTGAATTAAAACAACCATAAAAATCCCCAAAGCTGCTGGAAACATTTGATTTGCAAGCATTCCTAACCCAAAAGCAATTTTTTGTCCCATAGGAACTTTGCCAGATTTTGTTTGATTGTTACTCATAATTTTATGGTTAAGTTTGATTAGTTAGTTTGTAATTACAAGCGTTTGAATTGCTTGTCCTTGAATTTGTATTGCTACATTTTTATCATTTAAAGATAAACTGATGTTTTTTGAAGTTGTTCCCTCATTAAAAAGAACAACTGCAATAGTTCCATCTAAATTTTCTGCTGCTGTTACCAGTAAATCTTTATCAGAATTTTCTAAATTGATAACTTTTGCTTCTGGTCTTATAAATTTACTGAAGTGTGCTAATGTGTAATAAATTGGTGTAAAATAAACTTCGTCATTTTCTTCATCAACAATTATTGGAGCCACACACCAGTTTTTAAACCAATTTGGACCACCTTGTTTGTTTAATACCATATTCCAATCGATCCAACCATCTACATAATTGTTTAGACAACCAATAATATCTCTTGCATATCTGTTTACAGGCGCATATTTTGGGTGTAAATGTTTGTCTTTTTCTGGAGCCCAATCCCAACCCCAATCTGTGGCTTCTTTTTTCCAATACCAAGCATCATCTTTCCATTTTGGAATTTCTGAATCTACACAAGCTTCTGATTGAATTAAATATTTATTAGGTGCTTTGTTATAAGCATATTGTAATTCTTCTGGAAAAACTTCATACGTACTTGCATACCAATGAATGGCTGTTCCATCAAAATATTTTGAAGTTTCTTCGTTTTTATACTGAGAATCTATCCATTCTTTTAAATGTTCCCTATTTTGATCGTATCCTAAAATTTTTACTTCAGGATGAGTTTTCTCTAATTGAGGCCCTAAATGATGTTGTACAAAATTGGTCATTTCATCAGGTGTATAATGCATACTCTCCCAATTATTACCATTTCCTAAAGGTTCGTTTTCTACTGTAAAACCCCAAATATCGATTCCTTCTGCTTTGTAAGCATCTACATATTTCGAGAAAAATAATGCCCAAGTATCATAATATTCTGGCAATAATTTACCTCCAACCCACTCTTTATTATCTTTCATCCAAGGTGAAGCTGTCCAAGGTGAAGACAAAATTTTAAAACCGTCTTTAGATACTTTCATAGCATCTTTAATCATCGGAATTATATCGTCTTTATCTTCATCAATTGAAAAATGTTTTAGTTTTTTATCATCTTCAACAGGTGCATACGAATATTGACTTAATGAAAAATCAGAGGAATTCATGTGTGTTCTTGTCAGCGAATATTTTGCACCACTTTCTCCAAAATAGGCTTCAATAATGGAGTCTCTATTTTTTTTACTTATTTTATTCAACAAATACGCAGAAGATTCTGTAAACGAACCTCCAAAACCAGTAATCGTTTGTCTTTTTTCTGATGGTAAAAGTTTTATTTGAACTACCCCTTCTTGATTTTCATCCGAAGAAAAATTGGTTAACTTTTTTAAATGATTGCCACTTGCAGAAGTTTCATAAACCTCAACATTTAATTGATTTTGTTTCGAATTGCAATTGATCATTGTAAATAGTAAAACTAAATAGATAAAATTTTTAATGATTTTCATAATTAATTATCTTGGATATTCTGTATTAGGCACTAAAACTGTTTTCATTAAGGCTTCTTTATCACCTTTAAATGTTTTGTAAATTGTTTTACCACCTCTTTTTAAATTTTTGAAAGTCCCATTATCAACCAAATCCCATAATGGATATTTTGCTTCTCCTTTTAAAGTAAATAATCCAAAATGATTTTCTGAACCTTCAGGATTTCCTGCATCTTTCCATTGCTCATCAAAAGCTTCAAAATAGAAACACGAAATACCTGCTTCTTTGGTCCATTCTCTTAAATGTTTGTAGTATAAACCTTGCTTATATTCGTCACTTGCTCTAGAACCTGGTTCTCCATATTGACCATCAGATATAGATGCCCAACCAGTTTCACCTATATGAATTGTTTTAGTTGAATCGATACTTTTTACATAATTAGATACATTTTTATATTGTGTTTTTGCAAAATTCAAAGAACGAATCATTGAAAAATCTATTTTTTCTTGGTCAGATAATCCTTGTTCATGTGCTGGAACTCCCCAAAATTCTGAATTGTAATGTGTATTATGATATGCATACGTGTGCATAGAAACATAATCTACAGCTCTAATTAAAGCTTCTAAATCTTTAACTCTATAACTTGGGTCTCCTCCTCCCCAAGAAGCAAAATCGTCTGAACTTGTAATCCATAAATCTTTAGATAACTTGCCTTCTTTCTTTAGATTTTGCAAATGATTTACCCATTTTAAAATTACATTTGGACGTACAAAATAACTTTCTGCCCAACGAATCATGGCCTCATTACCAACAGCAATTACCTTTACGATATCTGGATATTTATTAGCCAATGCAACAGCTCTTTCAATTTCTCCTTCATTTTGTGCACTTTCAACTTCATGATTTGGTGCTTCATCTGTCCAAGCATTTAAACAATCTATCCAAGCACCCAACATTACATACATTTCAAAAGTTGAATCTTCTTTTTTAAGTTGATGAATTGCTTCTAAAACATTTTTTGCATGAGGCAATTTTGACTGCACATTATAAGTTCTAATAATTCGAATTCCCATTGCATGCATCAATTTTAAATCTTCTTTTAATTGTGCTATTGTAGGTTGTGTTTCTCTTGATATTTCTCTATAACCTCCATAAGAAATTGCTACATAAGCTGGATTCCCAAGAATATCTTTTGCTGTTAATTCTTTCTTCATTATTGTCTTATCTGCTGTTTTAACGTCTTTTTTTGAATTACACCCAATACAAAACATCAATACTAAAATTGTAATACTCTTTTTAATTGTTGATGTCATTTTTATTGTTTTTGATTGCTTTTTGATTTCAAAAAATTCGTCAGAAACTAAATTTGAAATCGCTGTTTTTCATCAATCTTATTTTATAATTGAAACTTTTATATGGTTCACTTTATCAGTTCTATCAAATAATAATGAACTTGTTGCTTTGTCTAATTCTAAGGATTCAAAACTTTTAGTTGAACCATCGTTAAAAACAACTTCTACCTTTTCTGTTTTTGATAAATTATAAATTACTGGAACTTGACAATATGTAAAACACAGTTGATTTTTATCAATAGTTATTTCTTGATTTTCGCTGTTAACAGTCACATATTTAAAAACTTGCGATTTTTCTAAAAACTCCGATTTCTTTAACAAACGAGGTTTAAAAATAACTTTACCTTCTTTTACAAAAACACCTAATTCACCAAATCTACACACCAAATCTTCTTTCACTTGACCTGTCATTCCTGGTTGTTGTGCGCCTTTTCCTGCTGGTGTATGAGAATAGGCATCTGTTGGAAAAGCACCATATAATTTTGGAGATTTGTGAACACCAACTCCTGCATTTATTTCATAATAATGTTCAAATAATCGACCAATAATTTCCTCGCTTTCGTTTGTATTTACTGCCAATAAACAGTTTTCTTGAACTGCAACTAATAATTTAGAAACCATGTGCCAATAAATAGATCCTAAACCTTCATATCCAAAGAAAGTTCCTGAACGACCTGTGAAAGATTTATGATCAAAAATATCTTCGAAAATTCCTAAAACCTTTTTGGTGTCTTTTTCAACTAATGCTCTATACTCATCAGAAAGATTTTCCAACGCTTTTTTAACGCTCTCTGCATTGTTGAAATTTCCATTAAAATGATAGTTTCCTAAAACGTCTTTTTCAACAACTGTATTATTTCCGTTATTTATTAATTTTTGCAATAATTCAGAGCTTTCAACATGATTTGAAGCAATGTTATTTTTATCTGTAAATCTTGGTAAATTTTTATTCGGATATAAAATATAACTGTATTGATCTGCTCTAAATAATGCTGATGCTTTTAAACCATCCATTAAAGCTAACGCTTGTTTTGGCGTTAAATACCCAGAACTTAATGCAGAAACTTGTCCTTCTAACATTTCTGATAAATAAGAAATAGAAACTTCCTCCTTATTTTCAATCGTCATTAAATTATAAGCATGATACATATTATCTTCACGTTTATTCGCTCTAATACTATGCTCTAAGTAATTTTTGGTGATGCCAAAAAAGTGCAATAATGCTGTTTTAGAAACTGCCGATTTTTTAGTTGAAAATCCGTTTTCATAGATAAATTCTCTATACTCACTTGCAGGTTTTCCTAAACCATCTAAAACCGTTTTTCTATCTTTATTAGATACTTTGTTTGATAAAATTGTTGCGTTTGCATCCAACGTTTTTAAAATATCGTTGAATAAAGTTGCTACTTCATCAGAAATTTCAATCGAATTAACATCCGATTTTTTTACAATTCCTTCAAAGAAATTAATAAATCTTCGCAAATAATATAAAGTGACCATAGAAACGCCATTCCCAACTAAAGCGTTGTTGGCATCATTCCATTCTGGTCTTTGCGTGTTTAACCAAATTCCTCCTTCTGGAATAAAATTAGACACTTTTGCTAAAACAGTTACTAATAACTTTTCGATTAAATTTACTTTGTAAGGATTGTTATTTTTATCTCTTAATAAAGAACCATCTGCACCTACTTTTGCTCTTCTTTCTTCAATTTTTGCTTGTAGTTGATGATCAAAATCAATCGTGTCTTTTGAGTTTTTTAGAATATCAGCATAACTCTTTATTTTGTAAGGCACATTTGCATACACAAAAATATCATCATTAAATAACGCTGCTAATTTAGATGGATAATGTTTTTCGATAAACTCTAAAAACTTCAACAAATAAATAATTTGATGATCTCCCCAATAACCAATATAGCTCCAAGGATCATGTTCTTCAATTACTTCCCAATCAAAACCATCTTTGGTAACTCTGTAAGGATTATAACCTTCAAAAGTAGTTGCGTTTAAAAACTTATGAATCATACTCTCAATAAATTGAGGATATGAATGTGCTAAAACTTCCCAATTCTGGAAAATATCTCTCCAGTTTCCTTCGTAATCTAAAATTTTAGAACCATCAATTTCGCTTTTTGTGTTGATAGAAAACTTGTTCCAAGGTCTACTTGGATCTCCATGTCTTCTGCTAAATTTTAATGGTAAATATTCTAAACACAAACGTTTAAAATCTTTGTTTGCATCTTTATCTGCTAATTCTTTAATAAAATCTAACGTGAATTTTTCTGGTAATTTTGCTAAAAATTCCTTTTTATCAGCAAATAATTGTTTGTTTGCTTTTGATACATAGGTTACAAAATCGTCTTTTTCAATCGTGTAATTATGATCAAAAATACCACCTCTCATAATATTGAAAAGTGTGTTCGAAAAATGTCTTGTATTGATTAATTTATCATTCGATAATTGCAAACCATCAGAAGAAGCAACTAATTCAATTAACTTTTCTGTACCAATTTCGATACTTTTATTTAGTTTTTCTTCTAAATTATCGTTGGTTTTTATCATTTCTGATAAACGTGCAACATCAGAAACTGTTTGATTTACGTTGGCAACTTGTAACCAAGATTTCTGTTCTTTGGATGATAAATGAATAGTAGCATTTAAAAGATAGGCTCCTTTTTCTGCTTTTACATCTACTTCTTGATGTAGTTCAATTCCTCTTCTAAAATTATTAATTTGTGCAGAAGACAATAAATAGGTAGGATTTTCCAACCCTAAAGACCAAACTAAATTTGCTTTTAAAGCTTCACTTGGTTCTGCTTTATCAACAATTATGGCACTTAATGCATAAATTCCTAAACCAGCATCTGCTTCTAATTCACATTTCTTATAAGCATCTACCAAATTACTACGAATTCCCTGTATGTCTGAACCTACTCCATAAGGCAATAAGTCTTGGAAACCATCTAACAATGAAATTTCTAAATTTTCATCAGAATTATTTATGAAGGTTGCTTTTCTAACAAAACCAAACTCATCACTAGAATTCCATTGATAGGTAAAAGTGATGTTTAAATCTTCGTTTACTTCTTCAAAAATAATTTTGTTTCCGTAAATATTCTTGTATAAATTTCTTTTGATGTTATATAAACCAGCTTGTCTTTCAGAAAACGGTTCCCACAATTGTGTTTTATTATCTTTCGTAATTCTAAAAATAGATTTACAACCTGTAGTTTCTGCTAACGCTGTAATTTTATCATCTGTATAATATGGAAAAAGAGAAAATTCTGCATTTTTTCTACCAGCAGTTAAACCTCCATTACTTGATATAAACATCCAATGGTTTGAATCTGAAACAATCGTCATAAAAAAAGGACGCATTGTATGGCTGTTCGAAATCTTGTAAAAAGACTCGTTATTGATTGTTACTAATTCTCCTTTAACCTCTACAGTTGGATTTTTTGCAATATTGTTACTCATTATAAAATAATTCTAAAAACATATCTAGAGATATGAAAAACAATGTTTTTATTTTTAAATTTTAATGTTGATTTTACCTAAGGTTAGAACGTTTAAGTAAAAAGTATTTGAATTAAATTAGGCTGAGAATTCTTATTAAGAAAACTCAACCTATTTTTTTATTCTTGGGTGATGTCATCAAAATAATAGACATCTCCATCACAAACTCCATTTCTTTCAAAATAGATCACCATATTTTTAAAAGTACCTGAGTTTACATCAGAAAAATCGAAGGATAATTCTTGCCATTTACCAATTTCTGTAATTGTTGCAACTCGCTGAATGAATGGATTGTTGTTAGGAAACGGATTTTCCTCTAATAGCAACGTTACCTCTGTAACTTGTGTTTCTGCTAAAACTTTTATTTTAAATATTTTATTTTGCATCGTTGCAAAATTTAAAGGTGTATTTAAAACAGCACCTGCACCAGACCAAGTTTCACAGCCTGTAGCTTTTGTATACGCAAAAACATTACAACTAGAGTTTACTGCATCTAAAACTGGATTGTTAACAATACCTCCACCAATATTTCCAAAAGCGTCAAAAGAAGCATTTCCATTTTCATTGAAAAATGTCCAATTTAGGCTTCCATTTGCTGGGTCAATATTTTCTGATGTTTCATCTACACAGCCATCAATAATAAAAGAATCGTTGAAAGTACTTGATTCTCCACTTGTGTTTTTAGCGGTTAATGTAACTGTGTAATTCCCATTTAAATAGGTTTTTACAGGGTTTATTAATGTTGATGTTGTACCATCTCCAAAATCCCAAACATAAGAAGTAGCATTTTCTGATATGTTGATAAAAGTTATTGTTTTAGCATTTATAGTTCTTGTAAACCTTGCTACTAATGTTTGATCTACTGTTTCAACATCATTATCACCTTCACAAGAAGCAAACACTAATGAGAAAATCACTAAAGAAAAGATGCTTATTTTTTTTATTAAATGTTTCATATTCTTTTTTTTTAGTTATAAACTCTTACATAATCTACTAACATTCTTTGAGGAAAAACAGTGTTTTCATTTGGTGAACCTGGTAAATTACCACCAACAGCGATGTTTAAAATGATGTAAAAAGGCCTATTAAAAACCCATTCTCCAGTTCCATTTGTTTTTTCTCTTACTGTTTCAGGTGTTATGGATTGATACAAATCGCCATCTACATAATAATTAATTGCATTAGGACTCCATTCAATTCCAAAAACGTGAAAACCATTATCAAACCTATCATTTAGAATTTCGTATTCTTTAGTAATTGCATTCGCTCCAGAATAATTGGGTCCATGAATAGTTCCCAAAACTACAGTTGGTGAATCTCCTAAGTATTCCATAATATCAATTTCACCAACTTGAGGCCAAGAAAGTGTTCCATTTTCATCATCGCCTAAAAGCCAAAAAGCTGGCCAAATACCTTTACCAGTTGGTAATTTTATTCTAGCTTCAAACCTACCATATTGTTGTTGGTATAAACCTTTTGTAGTAAGTCTTGCAGAAGTATATCCAGAACCTTGATACGATTCTTTATCTGCAGTTATAATTAAAACTCCATTTTGTACAGTTACATTTTCTGTTCTGGCAGTGTAAGTCTGTAATTCGTTATTTCCCCAACCAGGAATTCCTTCTGCAGTTCCATCACCTTCTACTAAATTCCACATTGTTGGGTCTGGAGTTCCATTCACATCAAATTCGTCTTGCATTACTAAATTAGTAAGTGTAGTTACAGTTTGAGTTTCATCTGAATCGCAACTCGTAAAACCTACTAAACTTAAAAAAAGTAAGATTAAAAACTGTGATTTTCGTTTATGTATATATTTCATATTTTCTTATTTTTTGTTGCTAGTTTGTATAAAAATATACGTTATCTACCCAAATATCAGCTACAGTATTGTCTGATATAAAAAACAATTGCCCTAAATTAGTTCTGCTGTTAAAACCAGGAAAACTTGTTAAAGGAATGTCTAAACTTACCCAGCCATTTGCGTCAGCATTTCTTAACGAAGTTGCGTTTATAGTAAAAGAACCTCCTGAAGTAGCTCCTGAACCTGTACCACTTTCTAATTCAATTCTTATAAAATCTCCATTATCGATATTTTCTCTAACATTAATATCTATATGCAAGGTATTTGTAGCACTAACATCGATATTAGACACAGCTTCATACATACCTATACTAACAAAATTTAGTTTCGTATAATTTATAATATTATCTAAATCTCCATTTGCAAAAGGCGCTTGAATATCAACATTATTTGAATCTGAACCAGCACCACCTTCTGTGGTTTGATAAGGTGCAAAAAAACCATTATAATGTCTTACAGGAATATTTGAATAGGCATCACTAAAAATAGACACTAGATTATTTGTGGCAGTTGGAATTGGAGCATGAGGAAAATCTCCTTGTCCATTTATTTTTAAAGATCCTTTAGCAAGCACATTTGCAACTTCTGCTGAAACTGTAGCTGCACCTTGACCTGTAATTGTTGTAACAACTTCTCCTGCCTCATTTAAACCAAAAGCACTTGTTACATTCGAATTATCAGAATTAAAATCGAAATAATTTGGAGATATTGTTATTGTTTGTGATTGACCATTTGCTAAATCATAAATAGCACCTAAACCTGTAATTCTTTGGTTAACTCCAGTAAACACATTTACTTCCTCATCATTTCCATTTTGGATAAAATACTTCTGTAATTTTAGGGTTCCTAGTTTTTCAAATTTAATTTCATCAATCCAAAAAGTAAAACCAACTCCTCCTGTACTTTCTGTACCTGCAGAAAAAACAAACATTCCTTTTTCTTGCGTTAATCTAGAAGCATCAGGAATTGGAATAATTACTTTTCTCCAATCTGTAGATAGTTGTTTATTTGCGATACTAACTGGAAATTTATCTTCCATAAAATCTGTTCCAAAACCTAGTAAACTCACTGAAGCTGTTGTAGAACCTTTCATCCAAAAAGTTAAAGCATCGTACCCAGATAAATCTCTACCTTCTCCACGATCTCTAAAAATCCCACCTATAAAACCTCCATTTGGATCGTTAGGTGCTGGCACATCAATTCTTATAGAACTTGTACCTTGATAAGCTTCATTATCATCCGTTCCAAAACCCTCTGTGTTTGCTCCTTCTGCAGGATTAAAAGAGATGAAAAATTCATCTGTAAGTCCAGCAGGAGCATCCATAAAAACGTCTGGATTTGTTTGAAATGTTGCTAAATTATTTTGGTCCGTTATTTCTCTTTCACAACTTGCTATTGTTATCATTAAAACAAATAGGAAAGTAATTTTACAATACGTATATATTTTTGTTTTCATCTTTTTATGGTATTATTTTCCAATATTAATATGAATGTATGTTCTAATTTCCCACTCTGAACCATTAGGAAAACCTACTGGGCTTAAAATTGTTGCAGTTGCAAACTCGTTGGCTGTTTCGTTTGGAGAATATCTTGGTGAATATTCATTTAAAGATCTCCAAGTTCCTCTTAAACCTACTTTAGTATCTGGTAAAATAAACCAACTTGGTTTTCCTATAGATGTTGATACATCTAACATTAGCTGTAAAGGATATGTTAAGTTAAAATCTCTATGATAATCAAAAGGTCCCCAGTCATTTACCTTAACCATTCCTGTTATTTTCATTTTATTTAAGATCATTCTTAAATCTGCTCCACCTCTATAAATAAGTCTTTCACTATCTCCATTTGCTTGACCTGTTCCATAGTACAAATTGGCAATTAGGCCTAAATCTGGATGTACTTTAGATACAATTCTCGAATTTACTTCCCATAAATCTTGTGCTGGTGCAGATTTTTCGAAAGGGAAAAAAGTACGATCTGCTAAGAAACCAATTGCTGCATCTTGTGTAGTTGGTAAACTTCTATATACAAAACCTAAATTCATTGCAAACTTTGCATCTTCTGCTCTATCATTATCAAATTCATACATATATGTTGCAGGAGTAGGATCGTACGTAAAAAGAATTTCTCCTGCAGTCATTTCTCTATTTCCTGCTCTTACAGCAAATGGATCATCAATAACATTTCTTAATCTTCCAGGAGCATCAACACCATTTGGCATTGCTGCAATTAGTGGTTTTTGATATAAAAAATTTGGTGCAATTTGAAATTTACCTCCAAAATTATAAGCAATACCCGTTAAAAAATTTGTCATGTTTCCACTACCAGAATCTTTTAATTTCCAACCTGTAAAAACTAATGTAGGGTCTCCTCCTCCATTTGCAACTAACCCCATTACAGAACCTTGAGCATAGAAATTAAAACCACCATCAGTAAAAGTTAATTTTGCTTTTCCACCCCAATTATCTTTAGATTGAATTTTATCATTTACGACTTGACCATTGTCATTTATATCTTGATAGCTTCTACCATTTAAAGGTTTACCACCCCACATTGCGCCTAATGTTATTCCAAATTTATTTAGTTTTCTTTCGATAGCAAAAGTTGCTCTTTCTGTTGGTAATGGTGGTATAACACCTGATCTTGATTGTTCTGGATCTAAAATTCTACTTCCTGTTACATCAATTCCACTTCCTTGAACAATATCTTTATGATAAATTGCTGATAAACCATAGCTACCAACTTGTTTTTGATATTTTAAAAATACTGCTGGATTTGCTCCCCAAAAAAGTTGTGGTCCAAATGCTGCTTTTAATCCTTCTAAAGCTCCTTTACCATCAACTTCAACACCTAGAATTTCTCCATTATAAATGTCTAAATTTGGTCCATAATAAGCTTCTGGATAAAGATTAAAGAAATCTCCTTCATAACTCCAATGATAATGCCCAGTTCTATAAAAACCTCTCATATCGAAATCTTTGGCATTCCACTCAAATTCTGCGTTGTAAACTCTTAATCGATTGTTATCTGTAATAGTTGTAGTACCATTTGGAGTTTCTACTTGTAGTGGTCTCCCCACATTTTCATAGAAAATATCATCAATTGGGTTTCCTGCAACATTTCCTAAAATGTTAAAATTAACTTCAGCTTTCATGTTTGCAGAAGGCTGCCCTTTTACACCTACATAATAAGATTGCATGTGATCAAAACCTCGTCTGTCTGGAATTGTTTGACCTGTACCATCTGAAAATTTAGGCGTTGTTAACAAAGTTCCACCTGTATTAAAAGTTGTAAATTCTGCTCTTAAATTGGTTAGTTGAATTTTATCTGTACTTCCCATAGATGCTTTATCACCTCTTGCTCTTAAAACAGCATCCATTAAATTGATATTCTTAAAGTGATTTTCAACGGTTATTGGTGTACTTTCAAACACATTTAATTGATGTGCTTCTTTTAAAGCGTAATAAGATGCTCTTGGGTACAATGTATAAAGACCTCTAATATCTGTTGGCCCTTTTGCAGCGATTCCAAACCATTCTTCATTCATGTTTTTATCATTTGGCGCTGCTTGATCTCTGCTATATCCATTACTTGGCCAAGATGCTTTTGTATCATGTACTTCTGCATTTTTACGTTCATCAAAACCTGCTTTGAACCAACCATCACTAGATTGAAAAGTAAAACCTCCAATAGAATTTTCTGCTTTCCCTAAACCATATCCATTTTCATAAATTTCTCTCCAATTATTAACCATATAATAGGCTTGCATTAATTGGTCTTCTTTATTATCTTTTGCGTTAAAAGCATCAGCACCAAATTCTGTAAATAAAATGGGCTTGTTAAATTCTTTATCAACTCTAGAAAAAGCATCCGAAAAGGAAACTCCTCTATACATATTGGTTCCATAAATGTCTATATCTTTACATTCGTCTGCAACAATATCTAAATACAATAAATCTCCATTACAAATACCAATTGGGTGAGAGGTATCCACTTGTTTCATTGCAATAGCAGCATCGTTAAAAGTTTTATACATGGCTCTAGCCTCATTTTGTTTTGCAACATCATCATCATTAATAATTATACCTTCATCAGTTTCAGAACCTTCCCATGTTAAGTGATAATTATTTTCATTACCAAGCATAAAAAGTAACAATCCAGGAGTGTCTTTATAGATTTTTAACATTCCTACTGCTTCATCAATAAGATGTTTACGAACCTTTGGATCTGAATATTGTGTTTTTGGATTATACACACCATTTATTGTAGTTCCATAAGCTCCAAATTGATGATTTATCATTGTATAAATTCCGAAATTTTCATAGATATAAGTAATCCATTTTGGAGGCATTCCAATATAAGTCCTTATGGCATTGACACCCATATTTTGCCATAAAGGCATTTCTTCATCTAAACCAGCTTTAATGGTTGCATCTGATTTTTCCCAAAATTTTGCATCTAAAACATTGTAGCCAATTGGCACATAATCCCAATTAATTCCATTTACTATAAATGGCTCTCCATCAACAGTAAGCATCATTCCTTTAGCATCATTTACAATGGATACTTTTTGAGTTTGAGAATACATACTTATAGTGAATAAGAAAAGTAACAATCTTAAAAAAATATTCTTCATAATTTTCTTTTTTAAATTAAGATTGTGCTTTATAGTTAAGAAGTAAGAAAAGCAAAATCAATTATATTAGTTGAATTATTAGTGATTCATAAATTTAAAGATTTTTTTTTATCAATTTGATAAAATAAACCTTAACAAAAAGTATACATGATAATATTTATAGCAAATTCTTACAGATTAAAGGCTTTAAAGCTGCATAAAAAACTTATTGAATAATCGTTATTTTAGGAATGTTGTGGTATTGTATTGTAAAATATCTGAATGATGTGGTCATTTTTTTTAATTCTATTCTTGGTTGCAGTCAAAACTGAACAAAAAACATGTTAAAAAGTTAAATACATAATTTAGACGTTAAAAATTTTAACTTTTGATTTATATCGCTTACTAACAAATTAAATTATCTTACCTATTATTAAAGCTCAAATTTTTATTGCTTAATAAATTTCAACATATAAAAAAGTACATCACTGAAACACTTTTATGTAATCAATCTCCAATGTAGATTCTGTAAAATTCTCATCGATTGCACCACCAAAACTACCACCCATTGCTACATTTAAAATGATGAAAAAATCGTGATTAAAAGGCACATTACTATTATTTGAAAATGAGTGAATTTCATTTCCATCCACAGTAAAAAGTATAGAATCTTTATTCCAAACTACTTCGTAAACATGAAATTCGGAAGAAACATTTGCAACAGGTATACTGTTTCCATTACCATTTCCTCCAAAATTGTTAGGGTAATGCAATGTTGAATGAATTTTATTTTGATCATTCCCAACATGTTCCATAATATCAATTTCACCACAAGCAGGCCAGGAAACTGTTTCGAAGTTGGATCCTAACATCCATATTGCAGGCCAAGTACCTTTACCTTCTGGTAATTTTGCTCTTATTTCTACTGTTCCATAGGTAAAATCGAATTTTCCTTTTGATAATAATCTTGACGATGTATAATTAGCACCTTGAAAACTTTCTTTTTTCGCTGTAATTTTTAAAAGTCCATTTTCTACAATAACATTGTTGGAGCTATTTGTGTAATATTGAGATTCTCCATTTCCCCAACCATTATTTCCAGTTCCAATATCATAGCCCCAATTATCTGGATTTGGTGCACCATCAACATTAAATTCATCAGACCAAACTAATGTATGTCCATTTTGTGAAATAAATATGTCTATTTTCTTAAAATCTCCAATTGAATTTTCTGTGCTAGAATATGCAAATACTTCTATTGTGTAAGTTCTTAAACCATCAGCTATATATGTATGTTCTGCTAACCCTGAAGTATTTGTTACCTCTTTTCCATCTCCAAATTTAATAAGATAAGAAACTGCGTTTATTGCATTCGCTGTTACTTTTATTTGCCCTGAACCATCTCCATTTAAATTGTTGGAGTCAGCACCAATAATTGCCACTGAAATATTTAAATTTTCTGGAAATATATCTGTTGAAATTATGGTGTCTGTTCCGTTTTCTGAACTACCACAAGCTATTAGTAAAAAAAAACTAATAAAGGCAATGAAGCCTTTATTAGTTACAAATTCTTTTATCATCATATTTTTTTTTATTCTATTTCTATCGTAAACCACCAATCGAATTGACTTGCAGCATCTGTAGTTCTTAAAATTAATTCATTAGGTGTACCTCTATCAAATATTTCGTACTGAAAATTACCTCCTGAATAATAACCTATAAAAGCTTTAGAAGATAAATTAATGGTTTCCACTCCACCAGGAGCTGTAAGTTGAAATGAACCTACATAATTTTCGTATGCATAATTCTCTATATCATCTCCATTTGCATTTCCAGAGGTATTTGGTCCTAAATCATTTATAACATGAGGATTTCTCCCAAAAATATCTCCATTTGTTGTGTATGTAAAAACTCCATCAGAACTAAACGTAAAACGATCATCATACATACCAACACCAGCTTTTTCATCTGGTCCAGCTCCATACCATTCTGCGTTTTTTGTTCCACCAACAGGCCCTAGACCAAAATGTTTATCTTTTGATGCTTTAATTTTCCAAGTTCTTGAAGTTACTGCATTTGGTGTTGCAGGATCAAAGTTGAATAATTTTGTTTTTAACTCTTCTGGAGCTGAATACGTAGCTAAAACATCTATTTGAATCGTTTTACTTGAAGACACACCTGCAGTTCCTGATGCAATTACACTAACAGTATATGTATTTAAACCTAAATTGCTGAAAATAATATTTTGCTCTCCTGTTAATGTTACATATTCTGTTGCTCCATGAACTAGTTTATATGATAAAGCATTATCTGCAGTTACCGTAAATTTTACTTCTCCTGTTCCATCTCCATTAGGATTTGCAGCATCTGCTCCAGCAATTTCTGCTGTAACTTGTATATTAGATGGTGTAATAATCTCACCAAATGAATACTCATTTTCTTGACAGCTATAAAGAGCAATCATTAAAGAAAATAGGATTATATAACTATTTTTTATGTTTTTCATTTTTATATTTTTATATTTTTTAGAGTTAACTTTTATTTGAATCGTTAATTTTAGTTGATTGATAAAACAACATTATCAATATTAACTAATCCATTTTCTCCATTTAAATCAAATAAA